>DBQB01000021.1:700-16821 GCA_002305685.1 Ruminococcaceae bacterium UBA1405 | reverse complement strand
TTATATACACAAGGTATGTACGGCACAGGCTGCGATTAAATATCCCCGTGCAGTAGAAAAGTAATCCTTTCATAGCAGCAATACCCCCACGAAAAAAACAAACCCATCGCAGAATTTTTCAGTTCTGCGATGGGTTTTCTGTTGTCTATTGCATCGGTTTTGCTTTTTCTATGCGCCGCAAACAAAACAAACAGCATGGATTGGTTTTTTCCGGGGCAGTTCAGCGTGACTCCTGTCCTTTTTGCCGGTGTATGTTGCAGCGCTGTCTTATCCCTTTTTGACAGCTCATACAAAATCCAAACCCGAATCCCTGGGATGTTCCACCACCATAGCGCCGTCGCGCTGCCGCCGGTATTCTTTGGGCAACATCCCAAAATACTGTTTAAAGGACGAAGAAAAACGGCTTTGGCTGTCATAACCTACCTTTGCAGCGATCTGTGCAATGGACAGATCGGTGGAGAGCAGCAATTCTGCCGCTCCCTCCATGCGGTGTTCCCGAATATGGGCGGCAATGGAGGCGCCGTAGATGGATTTAAACATCTCTTTGAGGGTGGTAGCGTTGATGAGATACTGTTTTGCAAGCGATTCGATGGAAATCCTCTGTGACAGATTCTCTGTCATCTGATCGTGAACCTTACGGATGATCTCCACCTGTTCAAAACGGTATTCGGTCAAACGCCGCTGCTTTTTCACCTCAATCACACTCAGAGCAAGGAGCAACTCCAGCGTTTTGATCTTCTGATAGGACAACCGCAGCTGCTCCGGAGTCTCATAAAAGGCGCTGAAAATCCGCTGGATCTTTTCGTTTCCCGTCAGCGCTGTGCAGGCGCCGTCTTTGCAGAATTTCTCGTGAAGGAACTCCCCGGTGATCCCGCAGCCAACCAGCGGGAAAGGCGGAGCGGAAGACAGCCTTTTTAAATCAATCCAAAGAATCATTCCCCGATAATGACCATTGGGCAGCGTAATCCGGGAATGGGCACATACGTCCATGGTGTGCAGAGAAAAATCGCCCGGGCCCAGATAAATCTGATTCCCGTTATCCATATGCCATCCGATTCGTCCCGCAATGCAGTAATTGATCTCCAAAATATATGCCATAGGAGGATGACGGAAGGAAACCGAATCCTCACCGTCAAACGAGACAAAGGATAACTCCATACCGGGATAAAGTTCTATCCGTTCCAGATGCTTTTCGCCAGACAGCTCAGGGATTACCGCCTGAAATTCCGCCGATTCATATTCCATGATAGAACCCTCCTTTAGCCGGGACAGGCAATTTCCATGACCTGTTCTATGATTTGGTGCAGCAGCTGCGCCTGACGGGTGGAAGCCGCCCGGTAATAAACTTCCTTCCCTTCCCGGCGGCTGACAATCAAGCCGCAGTCGCGCAAGGCGCGCAGATGATGGGAAACCGCAGGGCTGGACATCTCCATATAAGCCGAAATGTTGATGACGCACTGCTCTGTATGACACAAAAGCCAGAAAATTCGAATTCTCGTGGTATCGCTGAGTTGTTTGAAGATCCCTGCGATGAGATCAAACCGATCGACCTGGCACAGGGTATTCTCAATCCCCTCCAGATCTTCCGCACCCGGGTGCTGATGCGGTAATATGGTATGTTTCATAATCCATCCTCCCTTTTCGCCTGTTTGGAAATACTTTTCGCCTTTTTGGCAGGATATCCCTTGGTCCGGTTGACTTTTGCTCTCAGCAGCATTATACTGCAACCATAACGATTAAACAATCACTTAATCGAAAAACAGAATTTGGAAAGGGGAACACAACCGATGAAAAAGACCTATAAAATCGAAGTGGACTGCGCAAACTGCGCCAACCTGATGGAGACCGCTGCCCGCAAAACTGCGGGGGTAGCCAGCGCCACCGTCAATTTCATGACCCAGAAAATGATTGTGGAATTCGAGGAAGGCCAGCAAGCTGCCGATGTCATGGAGAACGTCCGTAAGGCCTGCAAAAAGGTGGAACCCGACTGCGAAATTTTCCTGTAATCGGGAAGCGCAGCCAAAGGCGGTTTTGCCGCAAGGAGAGGAGTACATAGATGCAGGAATGGATTGAAAGCGGACTATTGATTGTCGTCACCATCTTGTCGGTGGTTTTGTTGTTCAGGGGACGGAAAAAGAAAACGGTATGACAAAAAAACAAAAGGTCATGCTTTGGCGTATCTTGATTGCCACCGTTTTGCTGCTGGGTTTACAGTCTTTGGGAGCACAGGCCTTCGAACAGATGGGACCTGCCGGCCGGTGGGTACGTCTGGGACTCTATCTGGCAGATTACCTGATCATCGGCTACGATATTCTGCGCAAGGCGTTCAAGGGAATCTGCAACCGGAGGGTGTTCGATGAAAACTTCCTCATGGCCGTAGCCACCCTGGGCGCTTTGGCTCTGGCAATCTATGAAAACGGCGAATACCTGGAAGTCATCGCGGTGATGCTGTTCTATCAGATCGGAGAATGGTTTCAGAGCTATGCTGTGGGCAAAAGCCGGCGCAATATCAGCGATCTGATGGATATCCGCCCCGATTATGCCAACGTGGAGCAGGATGGAACGCTGGAAAAGGTGGATCCGGATGAAGTGGAAATTGGCAGTGTTATTGTGGTCCAGCCCGGAGAGAAGATCCCCATCGACGGCGTTATCCTCAGCGGTACTTCCACCCTCAACACCGCAGCGCTGACCGGAGAATCCCTGCCCCGGGAGGCCCAAACCGGAGATGAGGTCATCAGCGGTTGCATCAATATGACCGGTGTTCTCAAGATCCGTACCACCAAAGAATTCGGGGAATCCACTGTGTCCAAGATTTTGGATCTGGTGGAAAATGCTTCCTCCCGCAAATCCAAATCCGAGGATTTTATCTCCCGCTTTGCCAGAATCTATACCCCTGCCGTGTGCTATGCCGCTCTGGCTCTGGCGATACTGCCGCCGCTGATGCGTATGTTTGGCATGGGACTTGCTCCCGAATGGGGAAGTTGGATTTACCGCGCTCTCACCTTCCTGGTAGCCAGCTGTCCCTGCGCGCTGGTCATCAGCATCCCGCTGACCTTCTTTGCCGGAATCGGAGGCGCCAGCAAGGCCGGGGTTCTGGTCAAAGGTTCCAACTATCTGGAAACGCTCTCCCAAACCAGGATTGTAGTGTTTGATAAGACCGGCACATTGACCCAGGGCGTTTTCGAGGTGGACGCCATCCATCACAGCAAGATCAGCGATGAACAGTTGGTGGAATACGCGGCGCTGGCCGAAAGCGCTTCCTCCCATCCCATCAGCAAAAGCCTGCAGCGGGCCTACGGAAAAGAAATTGACCGCTCCCGTGTCAGCGACATTCAGGAAATCAGCGGAAACGGCATCATCGCCAAGGTGGATGGTTTGGAGATAGCCGTCGGAAACGATAAGCTGATGGACCGGCTGGGGGTTTCCTATCTTCCCTGCCACAGTGTGGGGACCATCATCCATATGGCCATCGATGGCGAATACGCCGGACATATTGTGATTGCCGATGTGGTAAAGCCCCATTCCAAGGAAGCTATCCAGCGGCTGAAAGCGGCCGGCATCCGCAAGAGCGTGATGCTTACCGGCGACGCCAAAAAGGTGGCAGATCAGGTTGCCGTCTCTCTGGGACTGGATCAGGCGTTCAGCGAGCTGCTCCCTGCAGATAAAGTGGAAAAGGTGGAGCAACTGCTGCGGGAAAAATCGGATCGGGAAAAGCTGGCGTTTGTGGGAGACGGCATCAACGACGCTCCCGTGCTGAGCCGGGCGGATATCGGCATCGCCATGGGCGCCATGGGCTCCGACGCCGCCATCGAAGCCGCCGACATTGTGCTGATGGATGACGACCCTCTGCAAATTCCCAAAGCCATCAAAATTTCCCGCAAATGCTTGGGGATTGTCTATCAGAATATTGTGATGTCCATTGCGATAAAGCTGGCCTGTCTGATCCTGGTTGCCTTTGGTATGGCCAATATGTGGCTGGCAGTCTTTGCCGATGTGGGCGTGATGATTCTGGCAATCCTCAACGCCATCCGTGCGCTGCAGGTACAGCATCTTTAACGAAAAGTGTCCCTAGCCGAACCTGCAAAAAAGCAACCTCTGTATTTTGTTTCATCCGTGGGACAGCTGCCCTTCTCTTCCTCCCCGAGCCCAAGATCATCAAACTGTAAATCAAAAGAATGTGCCAAACAGATGAACAGCTCCATCTGTTTGGCACAGCTTTTTCCAAGGGTATACCGCCTGTCTGGCAAAGGCCATCGCCGTTTTTCCGCCATATAAGGACAACTTACACCAGTCACCAGTCACCCGTCACCAGTCAAACATTCGCGGCCGGGACCAACTTCTAACCAAAACTTATCCCCTTTTTGCTGCGGAATATCGGGTGATCACCATCGTCAAAAGCCATGTAAGCCCCTCCGAGACGGGAAAAGCCAGCCATACGCCGGTCATACCCCATATTCTGGAAAGCAGAAAAGCCATCAAAACAATGGTCACCACCCCCCCCCGGGAAAGGGCGATCACCGAGGAGAGCACCCCCTTCCCCACCGCGCTGTAAAAGCCGGAACGGATGATATTCACGCAGGCAATCAAATACCCCAAAAAATAAATTTTCAGACCCACCGACGCATAATCGGCCAACTGCTGGGAACCGCTGCTGTTGAACATCGCGATCAATCCATCGGAAAACAAAAGGGTCAGCCCCACCAAAATCCCGATGATGCAAAAACCAATCCTCAGCGCCTGCCGGTACAGCCGCTGTTGGGCCACTTCGTCCATCTGTCCATGGACTGCGCTGGCAACCGGCTGCAAGCCAAGGGAAACGCCGTTGAGCAGCGCCGTAGCCACCAGCGCCATATTGGCGATGACACCGTATGCCGCCACCGCAACATTTCCGGCCAATCCCAGCAAAATATAGTTAAAGAGCATCGTTGTAACGCCGCCGGAGAGCTCCCCAACCAGGGCGGAAATCCCCAAATTGCAGGCTGAAATCAGTTTTCGCAGCGATGGCCATTTTTTGGAAAACACCAACGTGTTGCTGGGGGAAAGAAAATGGAGAAGGCAGACGCTGATGCTGATGATGGGAGAGATGCCGGTTGCCAGCGCCGCCCCGGTCATTCCCATCCCCATGGGGAACATGAAAATAAAGTCAAAAAGGATATTGAAGATACCGCTGACCAGTGTCGCCGTCATCACCAGATTGGGGGCATGATCGTTGCGAACAAAGGCGGTGAAGGTATAGTTGAGCATAAAAAATGGGGCAAAGCACAAAACAATCCGGGTATAGGCAAGTCCGGTTTGCAGGATGCCCGGATCCGCTCCCAACAGCGTGAGTATTTGCTCCGGAAACCAAATTCCACATCCGACAAAAATGCTGCTGACCAGCAGCGTACACCAGAACGAGTTGGAAAAGTACTCCGACGCATCTTCCGCTCCGGTAGAGCGGCCCAGGGCATACCGGGTTGCAGAGCCCACCCCGATCATCGAGCCCAGGGCAAAGAGCAGACTGTAAACCGGAAGCACCAGATTCAGCGCGGTAATACCGTCGGTGCCGTTGGCAACCGAGATAAAGAAGGTGTCGGCCAAAACATAACAGGATGTTCCAACCATCGCCAGCGTATTGGGTAAGATATACTTTCCAAGTTGTTTTTCCACAAAATAACCTCCAAAAAAATACAGCACCTGTTTTTACGGCTGCAAAGACCTAACGCCGTAAAACAAAATGCTGTATAAAATCAGCTTTCTACCCGGTGGCAGAAGATATATGAAAGTTCTGTTAGTATATCATACTTTTTCAAAGATTACAACTGCCCGCTGCCCTTTCTCACGGTTTCCGCGCACAGGACATTCTGGATGTTATCTCTGCTCCAGAGCGTTTGTCAGCAGGTCAGGAAAATTTACTGTCATTCCGTCTACCCCGCTTTGCAAAACCTTTAGCATCAGCGCCTCGTCCGAAACGCCCCAAGCCCGAACACCATAACCGGCGCTTTTCCAAGCGGCAACCTTTTCCGGCGTCACCAAGGTGGCCTTGGGGCAGTATTCCTGCAGGGAAAGCTCCCGCAGCAGCGCAAAGGTTTCCTCATCCTCCCGGCTGGTCAGCAGTCCAGCACGGATCTTACTGTCACACTCCCGCAGCTCTTTGAGGGCCTGGACAGAAAAGGAGGTGACCGTTACCTTGTCCCGCGCTCCATACCGGTTGATCAGCGCCACCGTCTGGGCAGCAACCCCTTCCTGTTTGAGCTCAATGGCCAGTGCCAGCTGACGAAACCCAAAAAACTTGAGGAATTCCTCCAGCGTCACAATGCGGTCAGGGGTTTTGCCGTTGCCCAAAATCTCAACCTGCCGCAGCTCCTCATAGGAAAGCGCGGAAACCGGACCGCAGGCATTGGTCACCCGATCCAGGGTATCGTCGTGAAAAAGCACCAACACCCCGTCGCGGGTGGCGTGTACATCGGTTTCAATCCCGTTGGCGCCCATCTGAAGCCCCAGATAAAAGGCAGAAAAGGTATTTTCCGGCGCATAGGAACTGGCGCCGCGGTGGGCATAGTTGATAAAACCATCCATATTCAAACATCCTTTCATATAAACAGTGATGGCGGAAAGCCATAGCCGCAGCAACGGCGGAATTCGGACGGTTGCTACGGCTATATGACTTCTCATGTATGGGAACCGGTGCAGTACAGAGAAATGTACCTCTATCTGCTATTGTATTATTGTCCCGCGTATTCATCAAGGTATTTTTGTACCTTCTCATCGATCTTTGCAAGCTCTGCGGTGATATCGGCATCGGGATCTGCTTCAACTGTATCGATCAGCCCCAGTACCTCGCTCCAAACCAGAGAATCGGCAGGGTTCACCGCACGTCCGCCCAGATACTGTAACTGATCGTGAATCACCTGACGGTTGGGGTCTTCCAGATAAGTTTTATAGGTATCGGTGGCGATGGCGGCGTTGGTGACCGGAATATAGCCGGTGTTCAGGGTACTCTGGGCAACCCGCTCCGGCTCCAGCATAAACTCCACAAACTCTACCGCCCAATCTTCCTTTTCAGGGGTGGAGGCAAACAGGCCCAGACCGTTGCCGCCCATGGGGATATCCATGGTGGTGATGGAGGGGAACTGGGCAACCTTCAGCTCAAATTTGCCGTCTACCAGTTCGGTAAGGTTGGCATAGGAAGCACAGGAGGTCATCAGCATCGCTACACGTCCGTTGGCAAAATCCTCTTTGGCGGTCGCGTGCTGGTTGGGCGCCATGCTCATATCCACCGTGGCCATCTGCTGGTATGCCGCAAAGATGGAGCGCACCGCATCGTTGTTGGCCACCGCTTTATTGTCATCGGTAACCAGGTCGGAGCCGGCGTTGTAAACCAGGGCGTTGATGTACCAGGGAGAATCTTCGGCGGTGGTAAAGCCATATACGCCGGTAGCGTCCACAATGGTCTTAGCGGTGGAGACCACCTGATCGAAGGTAGTGGGAATCTCGGTTACACCAGCCTGCTCAAAAAGATCGGCGTTATAATAGAGCACCGGCATACTGTTCTGGAACGGAAGGATTACCTTTTTGCCCTTGTAGGTAAAGCGTTTCCAGAAACCAGGCAGAATATCATCCAGCAGCTCCTGAGGCAGCTTATCCTCAACAGCCAGCAGCTTTCCGCTGTCGTACATCTGGGAGACACCGTGACGCTGGCCCAGCTGCGCCACATCCGGCAGGCTGTTGGCGGCGATACCAGCCATCACCTTGTTGACCATATCATCGTATCCGCCCATATAGGTGGCGTTGACCGAAATGCCGGTCTGCTCCGTGAAAATGGCGGTTTGATCCGCAAATACATCCTCTTTGGTGGACCAGAATACAATCTCTTTCTGTTCCTCACTGGAAGCGGAAACATTGCTGGAGGACTGTGCGGACTGTGCGGAGGGGGCGGCTGCGGCGGAGGAGGACGCAGCCGAGGATGCATTGACGTTGCTGCATCCAGCCAAAATGGAAAGCGCACAGAGTGCCAAAGCCGAGAAACGATTAAACGAATGTTTCATACCAAGTCTCCTTAATTCTTTCTTTGCAAATGTTGAGGTATTTATTTGATACCGGTCTTTACCATACCTTCAACGAAATAGCGCTGAAGTCCGACAAAGAGCAGCAGTACCGGCAACAGGATAAAGGTGGATGCGGCCATAATCATCGGCCACTGCGGACCCAGGTCCGGTTTGATGAGATATTTTAATCCGATCTGAAGGGTACGGGTGGTGTTCTGATAGGTTACCACCATCGGCCACATATAGGCGTTCCAGGAATCCAGAAAGGCCAGCAGCGCCAGGGTAGCCACCGAGCTGCGGGCACAGGGAAGCACCACATGACAGAAGCTTTGCAGCTCATTGCAGCCATCGATTTTGGACGCATAGATCAGATCATTAGGAATGGTCATAAAGGTCTGCCGCAGCAGGAAGATACCGAACACACTGGTCAGGGAGGTGAGCGACAACCCCAGCCAGGTATCCAAAAGCCCTACGTTTTTGGCAAAGAGAAAGTTGGGAATGATGGCCGCCTCATCCGGGATCATCATGCAGGTCAAAAGCAGGGTGAAGAAAAACTTCTTGCCCCAGAAATTGAGTTTGGCAAATCCGTAGGCTGCCAGGGTGCAGGTAAGCACCTGCCCTGTTACCGAGATGGCCGCGGAGGCAATGCTATTGATAAAGAACCGATCGAAGGGCGCTTCCTGCCAGGCCGCAGCGTAGTTGCCGAATTCCCAGGTAGTGGGAAGAAGGTGGAAGGTGTCCAGGAAAATATCCTCCGCCGGTTTGAAGGAGGCAAACACCATCCACAAAAACGGGAACAGCACAATACCGCTGGCCGTCAGCAAAAGCGCATGGCGAAGAATAGGAAGTATCAGATGGCGAAGAGAGCGGCGTTTTACGGTGGAGACGGCGCGGCTTCGCTTGGTCGCCTGCGATTTATAGAGCGCGAGTTGGTTCATAGGGAAAACTGCTCCTTTCCTCAGTCGTAATTTACAAAGCGTTCGAAATACATTTGTATCAGATAAATCAGCAGTACAATCGCCAGAAGTACCACCGCAATGGCGCTGCCATAGCCCACCCGGAACTGATCAAAAGCCTGCATATACATATACGTAACGAGGTTTGTAGTGCTTCCGTTGGGTCCTCCCTGGGTCATAACGTTGATCTGGGTAAATACCTGGAAGGATTCAATGGTCATCAAAATCACCAGCATAAAGGTGGTTGGGGAGATCAAAGGAAGTTTGATATGCCACAGCAGCTGCCATTCGTTGGCGCCGTCAATCCTTGCCGCCTCCACCGTCTCGGAGGAGATTCCCAGCAGCGCTCCCAGATATACCACCGTACAAAATCCCATCCGCTTCCAGACATTCATCATCACCAGTGAGGGAAGGGCTGTATCCATGGTGTTGAGCCAGCGTACCGGCTGGATGCCCAACATCCCCAAAATACTGTTGAGAGAGCCATACTGGGGATGGTAGATAAACAGCCATACCGCCGACATGGCTACCATCGAGGTAACCGTGGGGGAGAAAAACACGGTGCGGTAAAAGATATTCATCTTATTTTTTGCGGTCATGCACAGGGAAAGCGCCAACCCCACAACCAGGGAGAGAACAATAAAACTCACCGCATATTCCAGCGTCACTACAATACTGGAAAAGAAATCTTCATCGGAGAAAAGCTCCAGATAATTGGCAATCCCAATAAACCGAGGGTCCGCCGTCACCATATCCCACGAGGTAAAACTCAAAATAAAGTTTCGCAGAATCGGATAAAGGCGAAAAAGCCCCAGGAGAATAAATGCCGGCAGAATAAACGCGTAGCCGAGCGCACGCTTTGGAATGTTTTCTTGCATTGTGTCGTCCCCTTTCGAACAATATCTTATACAAAACGGGGACTTTCGGATATCATGGACTGGTAAGAGTTAAGAAAATGATTTGTAAACAGGTACAGAGAATATAGTACCTACTGTAGCGTTAAAAAATCGTTTGAAACAAGACCATCTATCAAATATACTGGTAAGAAAAAAGGTGATACCCACAAACGGTATCACCTTGAAAGTTTTATAGCGCCAAATGTTAAGCCAAAAACAACGAGACAGCACAATATACCAGCAATAAAGACATAATTATATTGATAACTTTTGCGTGCTTAGAAAACATGCGTTTGAATACAGAACCAAAGGCCGACCAACACAATGTAAACACAAAGCCAATGAAGGCAAGCAACAATGCAAATCCAATGAGCGGTAGCGTCTGACCAT
This sequence comes from Ruminococcaceae bacterium UBA1405, assembly GCA_002305685.1. Lineage (GTDB taxonomy): Bacteria > Bacillota > Clostridia > Oscillospirales > Ruminococcaceae > UBA1405. The sequence continues at coordinate 6,552 of DBQB01000021.1, read as the reverse complement.
GATAATAAGGAAGTATATACGCCTCCATGGACATAATGCAGTAGATATAAATTTTAGGGTTAATAAATTGTAACATTAATCCCGAGATAAAACTGCTATAAGAATAATTTTCCTTGATATCATCATTGCCGCGAAAAAATCCCCACGCAAGATATAGCATATATCCTGCACCGATAACCAACATAGGCATTTTAATTCTCGGAATGAGAGAAGATAATATGCTACAAAAAGCAGTACAAAACAACATTACAATAGAAAACCCTACTCCAATCCCAATGTTAAATGGTAAAGCAGCGATAAACCCTTTTCGGCTTCCGTTAGACATGGACATAATATTGTTTGGCCCTGGTGTTATTGCCGTAACAATGGCATAGGTTAAAAACGAAAACCAGTTAAACATAATTGACACCCTCCAGTTTTAATGCTAAGATAAAATTCAAAATTCCAATATATTGGAATTTCTTTTATATTGTACTTCTAGTGCATTATATTGTCAATAGAATTCAAAAGGAGTTTTCCTATGGATGTTACAAGCGTGGTTTCCGTCAATATAAAATCAATTAGAGAACAAAAGAAGTTAACTTTAGACGCCGCTGCTGAATTGACAGGTGTTTCAAGAAGTATGCTTGCACAGATTGAAAAAGGAGATGTAAATCCGACTATCTCCGTACTTTGGAAAATCGCCAACGGCTACAAAGTATCTTTCACTTCACTGGTAGAAAAAAAGGCCGATGAGGTGAGCGTCATTCGATTGACAGAACAAACACCTTTAAAAGAAGATGATGGGAAATACTTGAACTATCCCATTTTTGCATTTGATGAAAAAACATTATTTGAAACCTACCGTATTGTAATAAAGCCAGAGGGGATGTTATCTGCACAACCTCATTTAAACGGCTCTGAGGAATATATCACTGTATTTTCTGGTGAAGTTGAGATTGTAGTTGCCGGTGAGAGTTTTTATCTTACCAAGGGTGATTCTATCCGATTCCTTGCAAATGTTCCGCACACATATCACAATGTCGGAAATGAGACTGCGGAACTAAGTATGTTAATTTTTTATCATAAACAATAAATCAGAAGCTTCACGCAAATATTTTATTCTATAAAGAAAGGTCATGCCATGCTACAGAAAAACCAAACAGCCACCATCCAAATCACCGGTTTGACCAGTGAGGGAAACGGCGTCGGCCACCTGGGGGAAGAACGCTTTGCCGTCTTTGTACCCAATACTGCGCCCGGAGATGTGGCGGAGATTAAAATCGTCAAGGTTCTCAAAAGCTATGCCTTCGGCCGGCTGGAAAAACTGTTAACCCCTTCTCCCGACCGCATCGAGTCCCAGTGCCCCATATCCCATCTGTGCGGGGGGTGCTCGCTGCGCCACCTCTCCTACGAAGCGGAATGCCAGATCAAAAACGGCTGGGTCCAGGATTGTCTCAGCCGGTTGGGAGATATCCATCTGCCCTTGGAGCCTTTCTCCCCCTCTCCCGCCCAAAACCGGTACCGCAATAAGGCCCAGTACCCCATCGGTCAGGACGCCGATGGAAACTATCATCTGGGATTTTATGCCAACCGCTCCCACCGCATCATTGACGCACAAGACTGTCTGCTGCAACCGGAAATCTTTTCTCAGATTGCAGCGTGTGTCCGGGAGTTTCTGGTAGAGTCAAAACTCCCCGCTTACAACGAGACCACCAAAAAAGGGCTGGTGCGGCACCTGTATCTGCGCCGCGGAGAGACCACCGGGGAGATTCTTGTCTGCCTGGTGATCAACGGCAAACAGCTTCCCCATCATCAGGCGCTGGTGCAGCGTCTGACCCAGGCGTTTCCTCAGATTGTGGGCATTGTCCTGAACCTCAACACAAAACCGGGGAACACCATTTTGGGACAAAAGTGTGTTACCCTTTGGGGGAAGGATACCATCCGGGATATCCTTTGCGGGGTGGAGGTGGAGCTTTCTCCCCTTTCCTTCTACCAGGTCAACCACGATTCCGCCGAAAACCTTTACGGCATTGCCGCGGAATTTGCCGCCCTCACCGGCACCGAGACGCTGCTGGATCTGTTCTGCGGCGCCGGCACCATCGGGCTTTCGATGGCACAGCGCTGTCAAAAGCTCATCGGGGTGGAAATCGTACCCCAGGCAGTGGAAAATGCCAAAAAAAATGCCGCCCGCAGCGGTATTGCCAACGCCGAATTCTTCTGCGCCGATGCTGGGGAGGCCGCTTCCCGTCTGGCCGAACAGGGCATCCGTCCCGACGTGGTGGTGCTGGACCCTCCCCGCAAAGGCTGTGACCAACAGGTCATCGACGCGGTGGTTTCCATGTCCCCTTCCCGGGTTGTGATGGTCTCCTGCAACCCCGCTACCATGGCCAGGGACTGCAAGGAATTCCAGCGTCAGGGGTATTTCGTTCAGCGGGTCAAAGGGGTGGATATGTTTCCCAGGACGGGACACGTTGAGTGCGTTACATTGATGTCAAGAGTGGAGATGTGAGTGTATAAAAAAGCCTTATAAATCAATACTTTTAGCACATATGGCTATGAAACCCACCAACCGAGAACGAGAATTTTTCGCTTCGCGGGAATTAGTCCAAATGGCCGTATTTGATAGTTAAGTGGTCAGGTTAGATGTCAGTGCTCGGTGAGTGTACAGGTTAGATGTCAGCCATCGCGAGTGGACGATTTAGATGTTTTTTCGGATTTTTTTGAGGCCTGAGTGGTCGGGTTGGATGTAGTATGGATTTTCAAAAAAATCCCATTACAAAATCTAAAAACCAAATAGCCTATAAAGGAGGTCAGCAAAATGGTTATAACTATAAGCTTAGGGTTTTCGGCAGAAAAAGTCTCAAGAGATGAAAAAGGCATTAGCCTTCTCTTGCTTCCTAGCAGTTACACGGTCATTGATTTAGAAACAACAGGACTTGATCCGCAATGGAATGATATTATTGAATTTGGCGCATTACGTGTAGAAGATAGTGTGGTTGTCGATCGCTTCTCTTCACTTGTGAATCCCGGATATGAAATTGATGATTTTATCACAGAGCTGACGGGAATAACGAATGAAATGCTTTCAACTGCTCCTGACATTAACAATGTCTTGCAGAAGTTTCTCGATTTTATTGGTGACAGCATTGTCATTGGGCATAACGTGAATTTTGATATTAACTTTATTTATGATACCTGCATCGAAATATTACATAAACCATTTAAAAATAATTTTATCGATACAATGCGTTTGAGTCGGAGATTGTTTCCACAGGAAAGGCATCATAGACTTTGCGACCTTATTGATCGTTTTTGTGTTAGCGATACCATTGAGCATCGAGCTTTAGCAGACGCTGAACAGACTAACCGCTGCTATCTATATATGAAACAATATATGGAGGACAATGGTATTGACATTAAGTCGATCCTACCGACAAAAAATACGTTTTCTGCGAAAGATATTCAGGCATCAACGAATGAGTTTGATGAGACTTCGCCTATTTATGCAAAAGTATTTGTATTTACTGGAACACTGGAACGAATGACACGAAAAGAAGCAATGCAGATTGTCGTGGATAATGGTGGAAAATGCGGCGATGGAGTTAATAAAAATACTAATTATCTTGTGCTCGGAAATTATGACTATTGCACTACTATTAAGGGCGGGAAAAGTACAAAGCAGAAAAAAGCTGAGCAGTTAAAACTGGCAGGATTCGATATTGAAATCATATCAGAGAATGTATTTTACGACATGATAACATACAATAAAGAATAGCTCAGAGATAAATGCATTCATAGGTAAAGCTTGGTTATGAGTTAAGCATGTAATAGGTTAGATTTTTTCAATTTTGTCGCGTGTAATTAGCTTGTCGCTGAATATTCGATTTTTATTTATATTTATTACTTTAAAAAAGGAGGATGATAACTTACATATGAATAATGTTTAATTCTATTATATTGGAGGTGGTATTAAGCATTGTTACCGTATCAACTAACAGAATTTTTATATTTGAAAGGAGTTACTTATGAGTAAAAGAATATTTATAAGTTTTGCAGTTGAGGATGCAAATTTACGTGATTTTTTGGTGGGACAAGCAAAAAATAATAAAAGTCCTTTTGAATTCATTGATATGTCCGTTAAAGAGCCTTGGGATTCTGCATGGAAAACAAAATGCCGAACAAAAATAAAAGGATGTGACGGAGTATTAATAATTGTAACCAAAAACACCAAAAAGGCTGATGGACAACTCTGGGAAATCAAATGCGCTAAGGAAGAAGAAATCCCTCGACGTGGTATTTGGGGGCATAGTGATGATCGCCCAGCAACTTTGCCTGTTGAACTTGATGGAGTACGTATTGTAAATTGGACATGGGATAATATTGCAAACTGGCTCGATACTCTATAGAAGGAGGTTGATAAAGAATGCGTAAAGCTTTAGTCGTTGGAATAAACGATTATCCATCAGCACCGTTGAATGGATGTATAAATGACGCCATCGCGGTTGCAAGTTTAATAGAATCAAACGGAGATGGATCGCCAAATTTTGGAACATTGTTAAAAACTGATGTGGCAACAAAAGGAGAGTTAAGAGGATTAATATCTGAGTTGTTCAAAGGGAAAAATGACGTAGCCTTATTTTATTTTTCTGGTCATGGATACACAGATGGAAATAGTAGTTACATAGTAACTCCAGACTTTACTGCCAACGATTATGGTGTGTCAATGGATGATATCTTAAAGATGGCAAACGATTCACAAGCCACTAATAAGGTAATTATATTAGATTGTTGTTATTCTGGAGCATTTGGTTCTCCTTCTATTATCGGTGGTAACCAGGCTTTTATCGGTGAAGGAGTAACTATACTTACGGCAAGTAAAAAGGATGAATCATCTGTCGAGCTTTGTGGTCATGGTGTATTTACCACGTTATTGTTAGAAGCATTAAGAGGGGGTGCTGCAGACATTACGGGAAGTATTACACCAGGAAGTGTATATTCATATATTGATCAGGCTCTAGGGCCATGGGAACAACGTCCTGTATTCAAAACAAACATTTCACAATTTTTACCCTTGCGTGTTATTCGCCCCGCCGTACCAAAGGAAATCCTTCGAAAGATAATAAAATATTTCCCATCACCAGATACACAACTAGCATTAGACCCTTCATACGAATTTACAAACGATCCCACTATTGAACATGAAGTAAAACAACCTTATGCAGATCCTTCCCATGTTGAGATTTTTAAGGAGTTACAAAAATTTGCTAGTGTGGGTTTGGTTGAACCTGTTGGAGCAGACCATATGTATTTTGCAGCAATGGAGTCAAAAAGCTGCAAGCTTACTGCTTTAGGGTGGCATTATTGGAGATTAACTAACGAAAAACGTATTTAAGCATAAATAACAGAGCACTCTACAATTTTACATAGAGTGCTCTGTTCAATATGCTTTGCTCTATTCCTCCACATCCACCGTCACACCAGACTTGAACTCCACAGTAAACTTATCCTCGTAGACAGTGACCTTCTCAATCAGCCGCCGGACTAACTGTTCATCGTATTCGGCGAGGGCGGTGGACTGCTTCTTTAGGAATGTGCTCATATCAGTAATGCGTTTTTTAAGTTCATCACGGTTGGCATTTTCAACCTGCAGCTTTTGCTTTTGGTCACGAAGGCGGTGAATCTCATCGCCAACNNCCAGCTTCAGAAGTTCTGTTTGCAGTTCCTCCAGCCTCTTGTCGATATCCGCCAAAGCCTTGTCGCTTTCTCTATTTATGACGGTTGCGATGTTGTCCCGCAGAGTTGTGAGGAAAGAGTCCTTGTCGCAGAGCGTCTGATTAATGGCGGTAACCAGCACTTGCTCGATTTGGCTC
>DBQB01000021.1:516-644 GCA_002305685.1 Ruminococcaceae bacterium UBA1405 | reverse complement strand
CACCGCATTTGCCGCAGATGATTACCTGTGAAAAGACGTGGTTGCTGCTAAAGGTTCTGGTCTTTCCGTTCGGGCTTGTGTGCACAATACGGCGGCGGATAAGCTCCTCCTGCACCTGCATGAAAACT
>DBQB01000021.1:156-472 GCA_002305685.1 Ruminococcaceae bacterium UBA1405 | reverse complement strand
ATCAACCGTGTAGGTTTTCTGCAGAAGGGCATCTCCAGTGTACTTTTCATTGCGAAGAATATTGTTAATGTTACTGGTATGCCATCTTTTATTGCCAGCACCGTTGAGAATGCCATCAGCCATGAGCCCACGTGCAATCTTTAGCATACTCGCGCCTTCAAGATATTCACGGTAGATGCGCTTCACAATTTCAGCTTCTTCCGACACGACCACCAAACGCTTGTTTTCGTCTTTAGTGTAACCGAGGAACCGTGCACAGTTGACTTGTATTTCACCTTGTTGGTAACGATATTGCAAACCCAGTTTCACATTCTGA
>DBQB01000021.1:0-142 GCA_002305685.1 Ruminococcaceae bacterium UBA1405 | reverse complement strand
TTCTTTCTCAAAATAGACCGGAATATTCTTGTCCTTTAGTTGGCGGATATACTTCAAACAATCCAGTGTGTTTCGAGCAAAGCGGCTGATGGACTTTGTGATGATCATATCGATATTGCCGGCCATACACTCGTCAATCATG
>DBQB01000009.1 GCA_002305685.1 Ruminococcaceae bacterium UBA1405 | reverse complement strand
TCTACCTAGAAGGGAGCATATCAATATGGTTTTCGGCAACCTTTTTTTAAACGCTGAAAGGTAGTCCAAACCCGTTTCATTCTGTGGCGAGAGGGGTTTGGGGGACGGTTAGAGGGAGAAAACATCCAAGTCTTGACCGTTGACCACCGATCCGTGGTATCCGGCGTTGTCTATTTCCTGGAGGATAGCCTCACACCGCAGAGCCATTTCACCGCTTAAATCTTTTGTATTGTCCTGGATGTTCATATGGTAGATGCGGTGGTAGGTGACAAGAAGCTTTGGCTGCGCCTTCTGGGCTACCTTTGCCAAATCTATGCTCAGAGTGTGTACCTCCCGGTGGTATTTCTGCCATTTCGGCTCCCGTGCTGCGATACCCGCCGTGTACTCTACCTCGTGCAGCAGGAGATCGCAGTGTTTGGATTTTTCTGCCAACGATTCGAGCGGGGCGGTATCGCCGCTGATGACAATGGTTTTATTTTGTGTCATAAAGCAGTATCCATAGCTTTCCAATGTGCCGTGACTGACGGGGAAAGCTTCCACCGTGACTCGGTCGTCCTGATAAACGATGCCGGGAGCGATTTCAGTGGCCAGTACCTGATAACCTTTTTCATTTGCTTTCTCAAATCCATGAATGCGAAAATCAATATCAACCTGATAGGCGGATAGAATATGTTCGGTCATGCTGCGGATGCCTTTTGGACCAAAAACCCGTAATGGCTGGGAGCGCTCGAGCACCCAGGGGGTGAAGATGAGGTCCGGATAACCGGCTGTGTGATCGGTATGCAGATGGGTGCAAAACGCAACGGTCAGCAGATCGGGACGCAGTGCATCGATTCCTTTGTAATACGCTTTGGACGCTTGGCGCACCACACCGGGACCAAAATCCACAAGATAGGCGCGATCCCCAACCACAACAGCGGTTGCAGGGCCGCTTGCGTTGGGACAGGCGTTGGGCGTGCCGGTTCCCAGCAGTACGACTTTTGTTTCCATCGTTTTTTCCTCCATTTTACCTGCAAGAAAGTTAGAAAAAGCAGGTTTAAAGTCTGTAAAGGCATTATACTTTACAGACTTTAAACCGATTAGATCCATCCCAATATGCTGTTTTTCTCTGAGAAAGGGCAGAAAACATCCAATCGAGGTGAAAATATATGAGTGCTGTTTGGAAATTTTCCGATTATACCAGCCCACCGTTGATGCAGTTGTTCGCATCGTCCACCGGCGGAATCATATCCCCGATGTGTGCCAGGGCGCCGATCAGATTGATACCTACCGAACCGGTGTTGTTTCCGCTGATTCCGATGATTTCTTGCAGCGGTTTGTGACAGTAGGGAAGATTCACCGATTGATACTGCAGGGGTACTGCTGGCTGATAGACAAACAAGCCCTGTCGCCACAATAGCTTGGCATATTCTGCCATGTCATCCGGACGCTGTTCTTTGAGTGCTTCGATGGCGATGGAGCAGAGACCGGCGGTATGAGAGCCAATGTTATAATTTCCTTCCGGCAGATTCCATTCCTTGAGCTGTTGTTCCCGATCGGGCAGATAGGGAGAATATAGAAGTCCCAATTGGACAAACCGCTGATACAGCTGCTGGTCCTCCAAATCCTGCGCCAACTCACCCCAGATAAACTGTGCACCAAAATGGAACAGGAAGGCGTTGGCGCCCTGAATCTTAAAATCAAAGTACTCCGGCAAGCCGTCGGGTCCGCAGGGGTTGTATCCCCAGATGGGATTTCCCAGGAAATTTTCTGGAGACTTTTTGATTTGTGCCAGTGTTTTGAGCAGTTTATCCCGATAGCGGGTGTCCTCATGACGCTCCCATTGAGCATACCAGTTGGAACAGAAACTCTGGACGTCGGGCCCAAGACGGACATGGCAGGCAAACCGGATGTCGGGTGCATAGTATGCGCGCAGCGGATCCAACTTGGCTACGGCAAAGTCGCTGTCTTTTACTTCGTCCAAAATCTCACCCATCCGTTCGTCGGCGGTAAGATAAAAGAGGAATTTATGGTTGTGGGCCATGGAGATACGGCATTCCTTGCACCCACATCCCCAGTGCAGTACATTGTGCCGGGAACCCAGGCCGCCATATTCCCCAAAGTGATAGACGTCCACCTCGCTGCAGTGGCGGGTCATCGCTTCGGCCAGCCGGTAGATATCTTCCCGCCCAGAACGAAGAAAGGCATACCACAAGAAGAAGTTAGGCATCAACTCGGTGTTTTGCCAGGCACGCCCGCCGATATCATATTGCCAGGAGTGACGGATGGGGTCATAGGTATGACGGATATCGCCGTAGTCCCAGTAGCCGTACCAGTCCCTTTGCTCCCGCTCCTGCAGATAATACTGAATAAAGCCGTCGATTTTATCTTCCACATAGGCTCTTTCCGGGGTGGAACGGTTCTCCACATCCCAGTAACCGAAAATTTTACAGGCATGGTAATACTGGGGATCGCATACCGGAAGCGCTGGATTTTGCAGCGCGGCGGCACGGTCAATCAGCCACTGGTTTTCGGGAACGGCGGGGGTAAACTGAAGGGTCAACTGATTGGTGTTGGCCATTCCCACCGGCGTTTGACGAAGCTCGTCAAATCCTTCATAACAAGATGCTACATGGGTGGCTGTGTCATAGGGACGAAGATCCATCGCCTGGGCCTCTTCCGGCCAGAACCACACTTTTATGCTTCCAGTATCCTGCGCGGCATCGCAAACCTCCAAGGTAGAGGGGCATTTTTGCCAAAAATCCCGCAGGAACACGACCATAGCGCCGGTTTCGTTGTCCCCCAGCGCGGCAATCCCCATAGCCCGGCTGCCGGTCCCGCCTTTGATGTAGGTGCATCCCTCGTGGGTGCGTTTGTAGAGGGTATAGCGGGCGGAGTCCAGCTGCACCACTTTGAAATCGTTCCAGACGGGGGCATTGTCCAAAATTTCGGTAAACCAACCGTCTTTTTCCTGGGTAAAGGAAAGGGGATGGCCTTTGAGCTGTTCCTCGAATTTATCGTTGTATCCCATGCGGGTGCGGATGGTATCCAAAAGTTTGGGGCTTTCCGCGAACAATCCGCTTTCTCCTCCCAACCGAACATGACGGTTATAAAGGGGAGCAGCCATAGGACGTTTGAACGCCATCCCCATGGAGCGAATAAAGTCCTGATGGATCTGCAGATTATAGAATTGGGTGTGGATCATATGGATGGAAGCGTTGCCGGCATAGAAGGACAGGCGCAGCTCAAAAGGCATAAAGCTGCGTTCCGGCAGCATTTTGGAGGGTTCGTGGGTGGAAAAATAAAAGCCGCTGAGTTTGATCACTACGTGTTGTTTGCCACAGGTCTCCACAGTCAGATCCGTTGCTTTGGCAAGGTATTCTTTTCGTCTGGTAATGGTGCCGCCTTCCGCCGGGGAAGTGTTTTCACAGACAATGCTCATCTGTCCGCCACTGCACAGAAGATTCCCCTGCTCATCGGTTACCCACTGGATCAGTTCGAGGTGGTCTTTCTGCAGCCGGCAGCGGATGGCGCCGGTGTCAACGGTGATGGAAGTCTCCTGTTGATCCACACGGATTCCGGAGGCAGCTGTATTCTGGGCGTCGCCAGCCGTCACAAAAAGTTGCGCATCTGCCTGCTGCGAAAAGTTGGCGGATACGCTGGTCCATTTGACGCTGCCATCCGGCCAATAGGCCATAGGAGAGATATCCGCAGGGATGGTTTTGCCTGCGACTGTTTTTAGCGACAGCGGTTCGGTGCGCTGCAGTGTACCTTTGGGCCACGGAAGGCCGAAGGTGACGCCGTCGTTTTGCACTACACGGCCGGAGAGCCAACCGAGTTTTACAGATTTGGACATAAGCATACAACTCCTTTGTTTACGAGAATCACCGGTAGCAGAGAGAATATCGGCTACGGTGCATTGTATCACATAAGGAAAAAATAACAAGGACTTTTGAAAAACAAGGGAAGATACCCAACAAATTTCCGGAGAAAACAAAAGAAAGTCACAAATAAACCCTCAGCACTTCGGCGCTGAGGGCAAGAAAATATCGCTTAAAATGCGTGCAGACAGTAGATATATCTGCTGGCGATCTTTCTTTTATATAAGCGCTTTTCAAATTCAAGGCGCTGCAGCATATCGTACATGGTGGCTTTGACGTTGATGGGGGGATCGGTTTGAGGAATTTCTCCGGAATGGATGGCGGCAATGACCGCCTTGTCAATCTCGGTGCGGGAGACTGTCAAATCGCCAGTTACGGTGCGAAAAACAACCTCCTCAATCTTGTTGGCCACATCGATATAGAAATCCAGCTGACGTTCGGTTTCAGCCAGCGTTTCCTTTAGGGTGCATCCGGGAAACATTTTGGCATATAAGTCAAATCGATCTTCGCAAAACAGGTTCATGCGCAGCAGCTTTTCGTACACAGCATTGCCGCTTTGCCAGCGTGTCTCCACATTGTCGCTGGTTTTCATTTCCTGCATTTTTTTGAGATAATTTCAGGAGCATTGCGAAGGTTCAGCAGATAGGTTTTTTGGCAGGACTCGCACAGGCCATATTCATTGGTACGCGTCCAAGGCCAATGCCTGCCACAACGCTCACAACGGTCCATTTTTCACGCCTCCATAACAAAACGCACAGGTTCGTTCGTCCTCTAAGTTCATTATAAAAAGAACACAAAAAAATGTCAATTGCCGCGGATGGTCGGAATCTTGAGCAAAGGAGGGAGGAGATGTATATTTATAACCCTGATTGCTAATTTTTACCCAAAAGCAGGATCTCCCAACAGCCGAAAACCGTTCTCCCCGACCAAAGAGAGAACGGTTTTCGGTTCATAGGAAACAAACTGATATCCAAATACTTGTACAGACTGCAACAATCTGTACCGATGTAAGCAAAGATTTTATAATGGTCTTATTATACTACAAACCCAACAAGTTTGCAAGCTTTATTGAAAATAAATTCATATTTATAATGGTGCTTTCGGGCAGATGAGACCTGATTGCACAGAATCCAAGATAGTATAAATTCGAAATCAGCTTAAATATCGAAACAAATTCCATGATTGGTACATAAAGACGAAAAAAGTTTTATGGATATTTTGCATTATATTGACCAAAAAATCTGCAAAAATAGGAGTTTAAGGTAAAAAGAGCAGATCGTTGCTGTGTTTTGAACAAAATGAATAAAAAGAGGACGCTGCACAGAATTTGATTTGGAAGGGTAAAAAGAAAAATTATAACTTCATTTTTAAAATGATAAAACAAGTTTGAAATTTGTGTATATCCCTTGTAAAATTTCGGTACAAGGATTAAAATGCTGATAGATATTTTTGACAAAGAAGGTTATGGCATGACACTATCCCCACGAAAATTCTTTTCTCCGGCAGCAATGGTGCCGGAGAATCGCAGACTGGGACCGCTTCCGAAGACCACAGAGGTTATGCAGGAAGTTGTCCGGTTGGCAGGACCAGCGGTAGCGGAGACGGTGCTCGTCTCTATTATCTCCTCGGTGGACAGCATGATGGTAAGTTCGATGGGACCGGCCGCCATTGCGGCGGTAGGTATCACCGATCAGCCGAGAATGATTGTGCTGGCCGCCATCAACTCGCTCAACGCGGCGGTCACCACCATTGTGGCCCGACGCAAAGGACAGGACGATCGGGATGGCGCCAACCGGTGCTTGACCCAAGCGCTGATGGTTTGTTTGGCTTTGGTGCTGGTGGTAGGATCGCTGAGTTTTGCGTTTGCAAGACCGATTCTGCTGTTTGCCGGCGCTCAGCCTGATGTAATTGATATGGGCGTCACCTATTTTCGGATTATTTTGGTGGGAATCTTTTTTACGGCGCTGAGCCTTACTATGACAGCGGCGCAGAGAGGCTGCGGCAACACCCGAATTTCCATGGTGACCAATATGACAGCCAATGTGGTAAACGTTATATTTAACTATCTGCTCATTGGCGGCAACTTTGGATTCCCACGGATGGGAATTGCAGGCGCGGCTTTGGCGACTTCCATTGGAAACTTTGTATCTTTTTGCATGGCGCTTCGCTCGGTGACTCGTCCCGGTGGTTTCCTGCATCTACATCTACTGCAAAAATGGAGCTTTGACAAGGAAACCATGAAAAATATTCTCAATATTGGTTCCGGCACCATGATGGAGCAGGTATGCGCCCGCGTCGGTTTCTTTATGAATGCCAAAGCGATCGCTGGGTTGGGCACCATCCCGTATGCCACCCATCTGATCTGTATGCACGTAGTCAACCTTTCTTTCTCCATTGGAGACGGACTTAGTATTGCGGCATCCTCTTTGGTTGGGCAGAATCTGGGAAAAGAACGTTCAGATCTTTCTCAAATTTACGGAAAAATGTCGCAGCGGGTGGCGTTTTGTTTTTCCCTTTTGCTGTCCGCCGTCTTTTTGATCTTCAAATTCCCCATCATCCGGCTTTTTTCTACCGAACCGGAGGTATTGGCTTTGGGCGATAAGGTAATGTATTTTACCGCAGTGGTATGCCTGGTACAGATTTCTCAGGTTGTGTTCAGCGGATGCCTGCGGGGCGCAGGGGATACCAAATACATTGCAGTGGTTTCCTTCCTCAGCGTTACCCTTCTCCGTCCCGGTCTGACCTGGTTCTTCGCTTATCCGTTGGGATGGGGCCTGATTGGCGCCTGGACCGCTTTTCTGATTGATCAGTGTATTCGTTTTATTCTGACTTATATCCGCTTCTCCTCGGGCAGATGGGCGAACATTAAATTCTAATAAGCAACCGCTTCCGATCTGAAAAGAAGGAAGCGGTTTTTTCTTGTCTGAGAGGGGAAGGCATGGTATAATGAGCGTAAAGTGTTTATGGTTCTTCCTACCACTTTATTCTGTTCCATACAATACGATCTGTGGAATGTATGGCATTCTCCTGCGTGGTTGGCGCTTTGGTGCAAAAGCAAACTCGTGGAGATCGGTGTAATCAAATGTATCTCTATGTCGGAAGATGATGCCCAAAACAATATAAAATCAGAAAAACGATATTCTGTTTTCTGTTTATCTGTACCGGGAAAAGCTGAAAGACGGACGAAATACGTCGGTCGGCTGCGGTATGTAAACTTATTGTCTGCAGTCGCATAACATTCGGCGAATGGTCTGCAGAGCAAATGAAGGAGTGAAAGGTTTTAGCTATGTACAAAATAGCAATTGTGGATGACGAAAGTATCATCCGCCGAGGACTTACGCATAACATCAACTGGAATGAATTGGGATATGAGGTGATTGGCACCGCCTCTGACGGTGAGGAAGGTTTGGAACTAATGCAGCAGCAAAAACCGGATATTGTCATCAGCGATATCCGGATGCCTGTGCTGGACGGCTTGGAAATGGTTCGTAAAGCGCGCCAATTACGGCTCCCTTGTAAGGTGATTCTGATGTCCGGTTACGAGGAATTTCGTTACGCCCAATGTGCCATCAATTTGAAGGTGGAAAAGTATCTGCTCAAGCCCATCAACAACGACGATCTCATCCGTGTGGTACAGCGTGTAACCCGTCAAATCGATGCGGAGCGGCAACTGGAACGGCAGATTGCGGAGAGTATGCCGCTGCTTCGTCACAATTTTATTGCCCGGCTTTTGTTGGGACGGCTCAGCGATGAGGAAGTGGAATCGGAGCAGAAATTTTTGGGGATCTCTTTGGACTCTCAGCGGTACCAGGTGTTGGTAATCAAAGCCGATGATTTTCAGAGCGAACAGTATGCGGATCATCCGCAACAGCAGGAATTGTTGAAATTTGGGATATTGGATCAGGTCAAAGATGCATTCAGTGATTTCCCCAAAATGATTTTTCACGATAACGGCGGCGACGAGATTGTCTTGATTGCCGGATGCGCCGAGGGGCAGGAGGGAGCCCTTTTGCGGCAGATTTATCATCAATGCGAGCTGGTAGGGGAGAAAATTGGAACCTCGATGGATACCACCATCACAGTGGGAATGGGACGTTACCGCACCGGATATCGGGGCATTGCCCGTTCCTATGCGGAGGCCTCTTCCGCCACAGAATACCGGCATATGATGGGCAAAAACCGCATTATCTCCATTCAGGATATCCATCTGCCTGGACGACGGGATTCTATCTCCATCACCGATTTGGAAAAACAGATGGTTTCTTCCATCAAAATGGGACTCGTGGAGGAGACCAATAAGGCTTTGGAGGCAATTCGTGATCGTATTTTACAGCGAGAATTCGTCACGCTGGAAAAGATGCGTCTGATTGGGTTAGAGCTGTCCATTCTGCTGATCAAGGAAGCAGAAAACTGGATTCAAAACGGGGACAAGAATCAGATTGAAGCCTTTTACAATATGTCCTCCTCAATTATGACAAAGGAGACACTGGATGAAATTTTTACGGTGATTTCCACGTTGGTGGAGGAGATTGCCAAGGGCATCAATGCCCAGAGAATCAGTCAGCAAAAGGAGATCATCGATCAGGCCATCGCTTATATCGATGCAAACTATGGCAGCGAAGATCTGTCACTACAGGATGTGGCCCAAAATGTACATATCAGCTCTTCCTATTTCAGTACGATATTTAAAAAGGAAAAAAACATCAACTTCACCGACTATCTCACCGAGACGCGGATGAAAAAATCAATGGAGCTGCTGCGCAACACCAATCTGAAAGCCTATGAGATTGCCCGGATGGTAGGATACAGCAACCCGCAGTATTTTAGCCTTTGTTTTAAAAAGTACACCGGTTATTCGCCGCTGCAGTTTAAAAACATTTAACAGGAGGCGCAGAGATGGGAGTAACATTGCAAAAACACCGCGCCAATCTGTTGCTGCTATTGACCGCCATGATCTGGGGCGCTGCATTTGTAGCCCAGAGCGAGGGCGGGGAGCTGGTAGGAGCGTTTACCTTCAATGCGGTGCGCATGGTCATCGGTGGGGCGGTTTTGCTGCCCTGTATCGCTTTTTTGGATCGCCTAAACGGGGTCCAACATGGTTGGCGCAGAGCGGATAAGAATTTATGGATTGGCGGCATCAGTTGCGGGGCTGTGCTTTTTGTTTCCTCTGCTCTGCAGCAGCTGGGTATCGCATCCACTACTGCGGGAAAAGCAGGTTTTATCACTGCGCTGTATGTGGTACTGGTACCGCTGTGCAGCCTTTTCTGGGGCAAACGGCCTCGAGCGCTGCTCTGGCTTTGCGTGGTCCTTTCGGCGGTGGGCCTGTATCTGTTGTGCGTTACCGAGCGCCTGCGCTTGGAGCAGGGTGACTTTCTGGTACTGTGCTGTGCTTTCGGATTTACCGGGCATATCCTGCTGATCAACCATTTTTCCCCAAAGGTGGACGGCGTTCGGATGTCCTGCATCCAGTTTTTTACCGCAGGGCTGTTGGCAGCGGTGCCGATGGCGCTGTTTGAGAGCGTGTCCTGGGATATGCTGCTGGCTGCTGCCGTTCCGATTTTATACGCGGGCGTTCTCTCCTGCGGGGTGGCTTATACCTTGCAGGTGGTGGCACAAAGGGATGCAGAACCGACGATGGCGTCGCTGATTCTCTGTTTGGAATCGGTGTTTGCGGTGTTGTTTGGCTGGTTGCTGTTGGGAGAGCAGCTCACAGTACGGGAGTTGATCGGGTGTGTGACGATGTTTGCGGCCATTGTCATAGCCCAGTTTTGCTGATCGGCCGTTTTGGCTGGCAATATGTAAAGTGACAAATTCGCGGCATGACCGGGAATGAGGGAGGAAAATCGTATGGATATCAGAGAAGAAGCGCTGAAATTGCACGAGGAACATCGCGGAAAGATTGAGGTAGTCCCCACCGTATCGGTCAAGGATGCCCATGAGCTGGCGGTAGCATATACCCCCGGTGTTGCGGAGCCTTGCAAAGAGATTCACAAGGATAAGAATCTGGTCTATCGGTATACCCGCAAATGGAATACCGTTGCGGTGGTGACCGACGGTACTGCCGTATTGGGCTTGGGGGATATCGGTCCCGAAGCTGGTTTGCCGGTGATGGAAGGCAAGGCGATCCTATTTAAATCTTTTGCAGGGGTGGACGCGTTCCCCATCTGTCTGGATACCAAGGATCCGGAGGAGATCATCAAAACGGTAAAATACCTGCAGCCTTCCTTTGGCGGCATCAATCTGGAGGATATCTCCGCTCCGCGGTGCTTTGAGATTGAACGGCGGCTCAAGGAGGAGATGGATATTCCGGTATTCCACGACGATCAGCATGGCACCGCGATTGTGGTGTTGGCCGGTGTGCTCAACGCACTTCGGGTTGTGGGCAAAAAACTGGAGGAGATTCACGCGGTGATCAACGGTGCAGGTTCCGCCGGCATTTCCATTGCAAAGCTGCTTCTGCGGTGCGGACTCAAACATCTGATTTTGTGTGACCGTGCCGGCGCAATCTACGAAGGGATGGAAAACCTCAATGTGGCCCAGCAGGAGATGTCCAAGATAACCAACCGGGAGCTGAAAAAAGGAAGCCTTGCAGATGTGATTGCGGGGGCAGACCTTTTTATCGGCGTATCGGCGCCCCGGATGTTGACGGCGGATATGGTGCGCACCATGAATCAGGATGCAGTAGTCTTTGCCATGGCCAATCCGGTTCCGGAAATTCTGCCGGAGGAGGCCAAGGCAGGCGGCGCTCGTGTAGTTGGCACCGGACGTTCGGATTATCCCAATCAGGTCAACAATGTTTTGGTGTTTCCGGGAATTTTCCGCGGTGCGCTGGATTGCCGGGCAACGGATATCAATGAGGAGATGAAGATTGCTGCGGCCTACGCCATTGCGGATCTGATCTCTCCGCAGGAACTGAACGAGGAGTATGTTCTTCCCAAGGCTTTTGATCCTCGTGTGCCCCAGGCGGTTGCCCAAGCGGTGATGAAGGCTGCCCGTGACAGCGGTGTAGCAAGAATCTAAATACATAGGATAAGTCGTAAGCCAGAGAAAACAAAACGGTTGTTCCGTATCATGGAAAGGAAGATGGATATGCGTTACCAAAATCCCATACTATCCGGTTTTTATCCTGATCCCAGCATTTGCAGAGTAGGCAACGACTACTATATGGTCACCAGCACCTTTGAGTTTTTTCCAGGTGTGCCGGTGTTCCACAGCACTGATCTGGTAAACTGGACACAGATTGGCCACTGCCTGACCCGTCGTTCCCAGTTGGATCTGGTACGTGTGCCTGCGTCCAAGGGAATCTATGCTCCTACCATCCGGTATCATGACGGTGTGTTTTATATGGTGACCACCAACACCCGTAAGTGCGGTAATTTCTATGTCTTCACCACTGATCCGGCGGGTGAATGGTCTGATCCAATTTTGGTGGATCAGGATGGAATCGATCCCTCTTTGTTTTTCGATGACGATGGCAAATGCTATTTTATCTCCAACGCTGGGGCCAAAGAACAGGGAATGCTGCTCTCGGAGATCGATTTGAAAACCGGTAAGCTAAGCCGCACCGCTCCGGTCTGGAAAGGGACCGGTGGAAAAGCGCCGGAAGCCCCTCATATCTATAAGATCAATGGATGGTACTACCAGATGATTGCGGAAGGCGGCACGGAGTTGGGGCATATGGAGACCATTGCCCGCAGCCGGGATGTGTTTGGCCCTTATGAATCCTGTCCTTATAACCCGATTCTAACCCATTTCAGCGAAAAGGGGAACATGATTCAGGCTACTGGTCATGCGGATTTGGTGCAGGCACCGGATGGCAGCTGGTGGGCAGTATTTTTGGGCTATCGGCAGACCCATCAGTATTTCCATCATCTGGGACGGGAGACCTTCCTGGCACCGGTGGAATGGACTGAGGACGGTTGGCCGCTGATCAACGGCAAGAGGGCCATCCAGCTGACAATGGATGCACCGCTGCCAGGCAATCCGGTTCAGCAGCCCCGTAAGCCTATCTCTACCCGTTTTGACGAAGGAAAACCGGGACTGGACTGGGTGTATCTGCGCAATCCTCATATGGAGAATTACCGGTTTGACCGTGGCTGTTTGGAACTGCGTGGGACGGCGCTCACCCTCAGTGAGGAAGATGCTCCCACCTTTTTGGGTGTACGGCAGGTGTTTATGAACGGGGACGCTAAGGTTACCCTTAGCTTTGTTCCGGAAAAGGACGGGGAGGAAGCAGGCGTTTCGGTCTTTTATAAATTTGACGCCCATTATGATATCGCGCTTACCCAACGTGAAGGAAAGCGGTGTGTGATTGTGCGCAAGGTGATCGGTGACGTCGCCCATATTGCCGCAGAACTCCCGGTGGATACCGATACCGTCACGTTGCATATCGTTTCGGATTCGCTGCACTATGCTTTTTCGGCGATTGTTGACGGGGAGGAGAAGTTTCTCTGCGGCGCACTTACCCGTTATGTATCCACCGAAGCGCATGAGCTGGGCTTTACAGGGGTGTTTTTGGCGCTGTATGCCAGCGGAAACGGTCAGGATTGCAGTGGCTTTGCCCGTTTTACCGAGTTTCATTTTTGCGATCGAGAGAACGCCACCGTCTGACCATAGCGGGCAGTGTGGTGGCTGTGTGTAGGGAAAGGACAAAATTCTGTGCAAATCGCACTAGAAACTTCAAAAACTTTTGCCGGATTTTCTGTTTTCTCTCAGTTGACAACTGAAAGATTTCATCATACAATAAATGTCATATTCTCTCGAAATCCTCTTAAAATCACACGGATCCGACAGAATGTGCTCTCAGTGCATTCTGTCGCGATTAAATTTTACAAAGGAGACGATAGCGATGGCGTATTTTTATGAAGAACCTTCCCGCACGTTCGGCGAGTACCTGTTAGTACCTGGGTATTCTTCCACAGAATGTATCCCCGCAAACGTGAGCTTAAAAACGCCCCTGGTGAAATACCGCAAAGGGGAGAAGCCTGCGATTACAATGAATATTCCTCTGGTTTCCGCCATTATGCAGTCGGTTTCCGACGACAAGATGGCTATTGCACTGGCGAAAGAGGGCGGCGTTTCCTTTATCTATGGCTCTCAGTCCATTGAGGAGGAGGCAGCGATGGTGGCTCGTGTAAAGAGCTACAAAGCGGGCTTTGTCACCAGTGATTCCAACATTCGCCCCGATCAGACTTTGGCGGATATTTTGGCTCTCAAGGAGCAGACCGGTCATTCCACTGTTGCAGTGACCCATGATGGTTCTGCGCAGGGCAAACTGCTGGGGATCGTGGCCAGCAGAGACTATCGTATCAGCCGGATGGATCCATCCACCAAGGTTTCCGAGTTTATGACTCCTTATGAAAAACTGATTTGCGGCACTGAGGAGACCACCCTCAAAGAGGCAAACGACATCATCTGGGACAATAAACTTAACTCTCTGCCCATTGTGGACAAAGAGGGCAACCTCAAGTATATGGTGTTCCGCAAGGATTACGATTCTCATAAAGAAAATCCCGGAGAGCTGCTGGATTCCAAGAAACGGTATGTGGTAGGCGCCGGAATCAATACCCGGGACTATGCTGAGCGGGTGCCTGCTCTGGTAGACGCCGGGGTGGATGTGCTTTGCATCGATTCCTCCGAGGGCTTTACCGAGTGGCAGCGTATCACCATCAACTGGATCCGGGAGCATTATGGCGATACCGTAAAGGTGGGCGCCGGCAATGTGGTGGACCGGGATGGTTTCCTGTTCCTGGCAAAAGCGGGAGCGGATTTCGTGAAGGTGGGTATCGGTGGCGGTTCCATTTGTATTACCCGTGAGACCAAGGGCATTGGACGTGGACAGGCTACTGCCCTCATTGAGGTCTGCAAAGCCCGGGATGAGTATTATGAGGCAACTGGTATCTATGTGCCGGTTTGCTCTGATGGCGGTATTGTGCATGACCATCACATCACTTTGGCCTTGGCCATGGGCGCGGACTTCATTATGCTGGGCCGTTATTTTGCCCGGTTTGATGAAAGCCCCACCCATAAAGTCATTGTCAATGGCAACTACATGAAGGAATACTGGGGCGAAGGTTCCAACCGTGCCCGCAACTGGCAGAGATATGATCTGGGTGGCGCCAAAAAGCTTTCCTTTGAGGAAGGCGTGGATTCCTTCGTGCCGTACGCTGGAAGCCTCAAGGATAACGTTACCGTGACGCTCAACAAGGTGCGCTCCACTATGTGTAACTGTGGCGTGCTCAATATTCCTGACCTGCAAAAGAACGCCCGTCTCACAGTGGTTTCCTCCACCTCCATTGTAGAGGGTGGTTCCCACGATGTGGTGCTGCGGGACAAGAGAAATATGGAATAATGTTTTTGTGGCAGCATGAGGATTCATGCTGCCATTTTTGTAAAGCGGAAGGTGTTTATGCAAGTCTTGTTTATCAATGCGGGTGCCAAGTCTTCTGGTGCAACCCAACAGATTCTGCTTACCGCACAAAATGCTCTTGTTCCTGATGTTACTTCGCAGGTGATTTGCCTGGGTGAAAGAAACATAGGCTTTTGTAAAGGCTGTATGAGCTGTTATGAAACAGGGACTTGTGCGCAGCGGGATGAAATGGAGTCGCTGATGGATGCGATAGACGCTGCACAGGTGTTGGTGATTGCTGCACCATCCTACTGGGCAGATGTTCCTGGGCAATTCAAGGTCTTTATTGACCGTTGTACGGTATATGGAGATACCAATCCCCATCCTAGCCATCGGGCGCTACGTTCCGGAAAAGTCTGTTATGCCTTTGCGCTGCGTGCAGGAAAAAGGCCGATGGAATGTGAACATATCATTGGAACCATTGCCTATTGGTGTGGGCATATGAACATTCAGTTGGGAGGAAGTATGTATTTTTGAGGTATCTCCCAAAAAGAGGATATTTCTTTCTACCAAAACAAGATTATGGAACAAATGAAATCATGGATGGCGTTCCATCCTACCGTGAAAGAATAGAATCGTTATTTTTCCCAAAGGAGCGATAAAAATGAAAATTACGTACTTTTATCTGGCCAACTGCCCTCATTGCCGCAATGCAGACCGTATCATTCAGGAGATTATCGCTGAGGACAGCAAGTATGCTGGGGTGACCTTTGAAAAGATCGAGGAATCTCAGAACAAAGCGCTGGCGGACAGCTACGATTACTGGTATGTTCCCTGTTTTTATCTGGGAAAACAAAAACTGATGGAGGGAGTTCCTACCAAAGAGAAAATTCAGGCGGCGATGGACATGGCTTTGCAGCAATAAGCCAAAGGATAAGTTTTGTGATTTGGGATGGCGGCATTTGTAAGCGGCCATCCTTCTTTATTGATAGATTTCATGACAGCTGTCAAGACATATTGGTGCCAACCTCTTGCAGAAAAGCAAAATAAAGGTATAATAATGGTAAGCCGTTGGGCGTGGTGTTTGGAAAAAAGCGTCCAATATTACCGGCAATAAGGGGAAAAATATGAAAAAGATTGAGAACCGGCAAGCATTTTTGCGCCAGGCGGCCATGAGCCTGTCCGATATGCTGGATACTTTGGAGGGTTTGGCGGATTTTGACTGTAGTGAAGTGCCGCCGGAGAAAATTTGCGTGCTTTCCATCGATATGAACAAGGGTTTCACAAGGGAGGGAGCACTATCCAGCCCTAGAGTGGAGGAGATCATTGAACCCACTGCTGATTTTCTGGAACTGGCTATGGAAAAAGGAATTCATGTGGTGGCCTATTCGGACCGGCATACCCCTTCCTCTGCGGAACTGTTGTCCTATCCGGAGCACTGCACAAAGCCGGAGGAATATGAACTGGTGGAGGAACTCCAGGATCTGGGGCTCAAACCGGTGTGGAAAAATTCAACCAACGCCTTTATGGCAGGAATGGGGGAGATTCTTACCAAAGGGTATACCACCTATATCGTCACCGGCTGCTGCACCGATATCTGTATCTATCAGTGCGCTTTGGCGCTGAGAGCCTTTCTCAATCAGAACGATACTCAGGCGGAGGTGGTCGTTCCTCTTTCCCTGGTGGAAACCTATGATGGGGAATGGCACAACGGGGATCTGATGAATGTGGTATTCTTTAGCAGTATGGCGGAGAATGGTGTGCTGCTTTGCGAAGGGGTCACCTTCGGCGCCTGATCCAAAAGGAAACAACGAAAGATTGCAGGGGAGATGAAACGGTCGTGGAATATAACTGGAGAGAAGAAAAGAATCTGTCTATGCTGACGGATTTTTATGAACTGACCATGTCCAACGGGTATTTTCAAAACCGCATGAAGGATAAGATTGCGGTTTTTGATATGTTTTTCCGCCGTATTCCGGATGAAGGCGGTTTTGCCATCTGTGCTGGGCTGGAACAGCTGATTGCATATCTGAAAAACCTTCATTTTTCTCCGGAGGATATCTCTTATTTCCGTTCCAAAAAGATTTTTGATGAGGCATTTTTGGACTATCTGGCACACTTTGAGTTCACCTGTGATGTGTGGGCGATGAAAGAGGGAACCCCTATGTTCCCCAATGAGCCGATCGTGATTGTCCGCGGCCCAATGATTCAGGCTCAGTTGGTTGAAACGATGGTTCTGCTCACCATCAATTTTCAGTCTCTGATTGCAACCAAAGCCAACCGTATGGTGCGGGCAGCCCAAGGAAAACCCATCTCTGAATTTGGTTCCCGCCGTGCCCAGGGGTATGATGGCGCAGTACTTGGCGCACGGGCAGCCTATATTGGTGGATGTACCTCCACCGCCTGCGTGTTAGCGGACCGTATTTACGGTATTCCGGCGGTTGGAACGATGGCGCACAGCTGGGTTCAGGTATTTGACAGCGAATATGAAGCATTCCGGGAGTATGCAAGGCTATATCCGGACAACTGTGTCCTGCTGGTGGATACCTACAATGTGCTCAAATCCGGCGTTCCAAACGCCATCAAGGTGTTTAACGAAGTGATTTTGCCTACCGGAAACCGTCCCAAGGCCATCAGGATCGACAGCGGAGACATTTCGTATCTCTCCAAGTGCGCCAGAAAGATGTTGGATGACGCTGGCTTCCCGGATGTCAAGATTATGGCCTCCAACTCTTTGGATGAATATATCATCCGGGAACTGTATATTCAGGATGCCAAGGTGGATGCCTTTGGCATCGGCGAGCGGCTGATTACCTCCAAGAGCGACCCGGTGTTTGGCGGAGTATATAAGCTGGTAGCGGTGCAGCAGCCGGATGGCAGTTATCAGCCCAAAATCAAGGTCAGCGAGACGCTGGAAAAGATCATCAATCCCCATTTCAAGATGCTCTACCGGTTCTTCAGCAAAGAAACCGGAAAAGCGATGGCCGATTATGTGACCCTATACGATGAAAAGGTTGAGGTGGACGAAGCGCATCCCATTACTATTTTTGATCCCATTGCCACCTGGAAAAAGAAAACCTTTGACAAAGTAGAGGTGCGTCCAATGCTGGTACCGATTTTTGAGAAAGGACAGTGCGTCTATCAGTCCCCATCCATCCATGAAATTCGTGCTTACTGTCTTGAGCAGGTGGATCTGCTTTGGGATGAAGTGAAGCGGTTTGAGCATCCCCATCGATATTATGTAGACCTTTCGGAGAAGCTGTGGAACATCAAAAACCAGATGTTGGCAGATGTCAACAGCGGAGCTTATGTCAAATAAGGCAATAAAAAATGCTGTTTCCAGAATGGAGACAGCATTTTTTATTGCACTGGCTTTCTTCAGATTTCTTCCAGATGAAAATCGCCGCTGACGCACAGAGCCGCGCCATAAGCGGTGGCAAACCCGGAATCCTCCGGGATGATAAAATGTACGCCGTACTGTTTTCCCATGATCTCAAACACAGGGTGCATGGTGGGAATCCGGGAAAGATTTCCGGTAAGTACAATGTCGGTGTTGTTGACGTTGCGCGCAGCAAAGATACAGATCATTCCAACCACCTGTGCCACCAAATTAAAAATACCCATGGCAATATCCGATTGGGTGGCAGTTTCATCCATCTTGCCAAAGTTGGATGCGGTAAAGTTGGCAGGGAGTTGAGGCAGTTCGCCGTTCATCATATCTCCGATGGTTAGATCCACATGTTCCGCCAAACCGCCCTGCGCCAGCCGTACAATATTGTCGATGTGATTGAGCCCCAGCATTTTGCTGGAAAGACCTACCAGGGTACCTCCGCCTACGCCGGTACCGCCCAGATACTCTACTTTGCTGCCATCGGTGTATACCACAGCGGTGCCAGTTCCCAAACTTGCGATCACCGCCTGTTTCAGACCGCTGAGGTACAGAGCTCCAAGACCGATGCAGTCGAATTCCGCAGCGCGATAGGTAGGTAAGCCATAGATGGGGGATGTGACGCAGGAGGCGCCCACGCCAGTGATAACTACTTTCTGAATTTCCGGGATGGCGATGGCGTTATCGTAAGTAAACTTTCCAAAAGCGCCGAACAGGGAGGAAATCGGATCGCTGGAGGTAACCAACAGCGGCGGAAAAGCTTTGTTTTCCTGAAAACCTACAATTTTTGTGGTACTGCCGCCAATATCAATACCGATGACAATGCCCATATATTTTCGTCCTTTCCTAAGCAAAGCGATAGCTGTTTTTGAGCGGGGGAGCAGGAGGGTGTTGTGCTTTTGGGAGCAATGCGGGAAGCTATCTTCGTACCTATACCATAACAAAAAGGGTGCACTATGTCAAGAATTTGCCATCCTGCGCAAAGAGAAAGTGACAATATCTGAAAAAATACTTGACAATTCGACCCAACACTGATATAATAAAAAAGTCGTCAGGGGAAATATCCTCAAAGCGATTATTCGTGCGTTTGTAGCTCAGCTGGATAGAGTGACTGACTACGAATCAGTAGGTCGGGGGTTCGAGTCCCTCCAGGCGCACCATGCCGGAGCAAGAGTTTTTGCTCCGGTATTTTTTATATTGGTAACAAATGAATGAACCCAATTTTTGCTGTTTGGCGATGGTCAGAATTTCCATGTGCATTTGATGGGAAGGTTTTGATAAAAATTCATAGCAGAGATTGATTTTCGCCCCATTCTTCCTAATAGCATAGACTTTTCCGTTGGATCATAAATAAAAGCCAGTGCATGAAAGAGGATGCCCTGCTGAATTTAGGTGAATGCAATGATAAAGTGGTCGATTTCCACGGAAGTTTTTTCTTTGATTATTCTCTTTATATTAACCTTAAACTTTCGTGAGCGACGCTGGGAAAAATTCTCTCAGCGTAGGATTTTCCGAAACTGCTTATATCTATCGATGGGTGCAGTTGTACTGAATATCTTATGCACCTATTTCATTGTACTGGCCAACAGGATACCTGTTTGGATCCATATGCTCTGTAACAGCGGTTATTTTCTTTTAATTGTTGCGGTATCCTCGGTGATAGCCTATTATCTGTGCCGTCTACTGTATGAACATATTTATCAAAAAGATGGAAGCAAAAGATTTCGGCTGTTGCTCATTGTTCTGTATCTGCTCTATGCACTGCTCATTCTGTATAATTTTCAAAGCGGCATTATTTTCTATTTTGATGAGCAGCAGAATTATCAACGCGGTCCTTTGATCAACATCGGATATGGTGTGATGCTTTTACAGCTTTTTGTGTTGCTGATGATTACGCTGCGCAATCGGCGGAGCATTGATCCCTCAATGCGAAAGGTTATGCGCATTCTGCCGCCAATCATTCTGGTTTTGACGGGATATCAGATAATCTATAAAAATGTTTTGTTTAATGGCTGTATTGTTGTTGCCGCCAACATCATTCTGTTACTCAACTTCCAAAGCAGGGGAATTGAGCAGGATATTTTAACGCCCAGCGGCAACCGAAATAGTCTGCATCAAGAACTGCTGCTTCGCGTAGGAGGAAAACAGCACTTTCAGATTGTTGCAATTTCTTTGCAGCAGTATCGCTCTATCAACCAAAGATATGGAGTAAAACGGGGAGATGCCTTGCTTTATCGTATTTCCCTGTGGTTAGAACAGCTTGTTCCCAAGGGAAAATCCTTTCGAATGGGAAATGTGGAGTTTGCACTGCTGGTGCCATATGAAGATAAGACATCTGCCGATCGTTTGGTTGAAACCATACTTACCCGTTTTCGGGAGCCATGGGTGTTGGACAATGTCTCCATTACCCCCCACCCAGTATTTGCAGAGTTTATCTATACCGACAGTGGTCGGGAAGAAGATGCAGATAATATACTGGAAATCTTAAGTTTTAGCCTTTCGTTAGCCAGAACCCGTAAGGAGCATATTCTTCGCTTTGATCCCTCGATCTATCAGAAGATGGCGCAGCAGGGACAGATCATCCGCCTTTTGCAGTCCGCTATCAAAGAAGAGCGTTTCGAGGCATGGTATCAGCCGATCTATAACTGCCATACCGGAAAACTTTCGACAGCTGAGGCATTGTTGCGTATGCGGGATCCGCAGGGAAACTTAATCTCTCCAGGGCTTTTTATCCCGATTGCGGAGACAAACGGATTTATCGATGAACTTACTGATATTGTGATGGAACAGGCCTGTAGCTTATTGTCGGACACGGCGGAGGATATCTTGGAATCGGTTTCCGTTAATCTATCGGCTCAGCAGCTGCTCAACGAGGACTTTATCCGTAAAATGAATGTTTTGACGGAGCGATACAACTTTAAACCGGAAAGACTTTGTTTGGAGGTTACCGAGCGGGTACTTTCTGAAAATCCGCAAAAGATGCAAGCAATTATGAAGCAGTTGATGCAAAAAGGGTTTCGTTTTGCACTGGATGACTTTGGAACCGGGCATTCCAATCTTTCCCTGGTGTTGGAAAATGATTTTTCCTGTATCAAACTGGATCACAGTTTGGTTCAGGAATATCCGGAGAATGAGAGATCCCGCTTTATTGTCAATACCATGCTCAATATGTTTCATAGTCTGGATTGCCAGCTGATTGTCGAAGGTGTGGAGCGGCAGATACAGGCGCAAGCCCTTATTGCTCAGGGAGTGAAATGGATCCAGGGATTTTACTATGCAAGACCTATGCCAAAGGATTCGCTGCTTTTGCTGTTAGATCCTGTCTCAAAAGAGGATGGAACTTTCCATACTGACGCCACCGCTTGTGAAACTTGACGCGAAGCTTGGTTCTGTTTATAATACATAATCACTATCCGAACCTCAGACGAGGTTCGGATTTTTTTATTTTCCGCAGCTGAGAAATTTTACGAAAACAAGAAAGGTATAACCACAATTCTTCCGCAGAAAATAAATCAGGAAATCAAACAAAACGGAGGGATCTGTGAAATGAACGTGATGATTTATGGGCTTCGGGAGGATGAGACAGCTTACGCTCGCGCATATGGAGAAAAATTTGGATTTACTCTGCACAGCAGCCATGAAATTCTTAAAGAATCCACAGCTCACCTAGCCAAGGGATGCGATGCGGCGATGATCAGTGTGAGCTGTTCGGTGAACGCAAAGGTGGCAAAAATGTTGCGAGATGGCGGAGTAAGATATCTGCTGACCCGTTCCGCTGGAATTGATCACATGGACGTGGATAGCATCCTAAGTTTGGGAATACAGATTGCTAATGTACCTGCATATTCTCCCAACGCGGTCTCTGAGCATACCGTCATGATGACGTTGGAACTGCTTCGCCATGGCCTGGAGCAGCAGCGCCGGATACGGGCACATGATTTCTCCATTGAAGGGATGTGTGGCAGGGAAATACACAATCTGACCACTGGGATCGTCGGTACAGGGCGAATTGGCGGCGCGGCGGTGGAAAACTTCCATGGCTTTGGAGGAAAACTGTTGGCGTATGATCTGTATCCATCCGAGAAGGTGAGCAAGATGGCCACCTATCTTCCGTTGGAGGAAGTGTACCGGCAGTCGGATATTCTGGTGTTTCTCTGTCCCTTGACTCCTCAGACGTATCATATGGTGGATCAGAAAACACTCTCCAAGATGAAGGACGGTGTGCTGCTGGTCAATACGTCCCGCGGCGGACTGTTTGAGTGGAATGACGTCTTGCAGGGACTGGAAAGCGGAAAGGTTGGAGGTTTGGCTTTTGATGTAATAGAGGGAGAGCGGCCCTTTGTTCGAAAAGATATGTCCGGGCAAAGAATCGATCATCCGCAGTTTTTGCGGTTGCTGGAACTGCCAAATGTGGTGTATACTACCCATGTAGCCTTCTATACCGATGAGGCGGTGGAAAATATGGTCGGAATCGCTTTTGAAAACCTTTACCATTTTTATACTGAAGGAAAATGTAGCAACAGCGTTTTGCATCCCTAAATCGGGGATGAGCGATGTTTTTGATTGCGCGCTTCTCGACAAAACACCGTGTGCTAAAAATTTACAAAAAAAACAAAAATTATGAAAAATACCGCAGTAGGATAACAAATAGACAGTATTGGCGAATGGGACGGAAAGAGAGGTCAGGGGCAAGATGAAAACCAAGGTTCTGGAAATTTTGGAACAAAACCGCCAGGAAAGTGTTTCAGGCAGTAAGATTGCCTCCAAGTTACAGATCACCCGCAGTGCCGTTTGGAAAACGATTGAGGCGCTGCGCAGGGAAGGTTATCAGATTGAGGCGGTTACCAATCGAGGATATCGCCTGTGTTCAGACACAGGACACGTCAGTGCCGCCGGCATATTCTCTGCGCTGCATACGGAAGTGTTCGGACGGCAGCTGCACGTGGAGCCTTGTGTCGATTCCACCAATGCTGTTGCAAAACAAGCAGCGCAGCAGGGCGCGGGCCATGGCGACGTGGTGGCTGCCCGAGAACAGACTGGCGGACGGGGCCGAAGAAACCGCACTTTTTTCTCCCCCAAAGACGTTGGACTGTATATGAGCGTAGTGCTTCGCCCGGAGTGCAGTGCTGAACAAGGAATTCATCTGACAACATGGGCTGCCGTGGTTGTCGCGCGTGCGGTGGAGTTGTTGACAGGACTCCCTGTGGAGATCAAGTGGATCAATGATCTCTATGTTCAGGGCAAGAAGATTTGCGGAATTTTGACGGAAGCTTCAATGGATTTGGAGCTGCATCAGCTGGAATATGCTGTGGTGGGCATTGGAATCAATGTCTCCACCTTGCCGGATCAGTTTCCGGAAGAACTTCAGGGAAAAGCGGCTTCTTTAAAAATGTTGTTGGGGGAGGAAAGTCCCCCTTCCCTCAATCGGTTGGCGGCGGCCATTCTGGATGAGATGGAACGAAGTTGGCCGGATTGTTTTTCCAACTCTGTGATGGAGGAGTACCGGCGTCGCTCTTTCCTAATTGGAAAAGAGATTGCATGGTGGAATAAAGACCATTGGCAGCGGGTGTTGGTAGAGGATATTAAGCCGGATGGTTCTCTGGCAGTTATCACACCACAAGGAATGCAGCGGTTATATTCTGGCGATATCCGCTTGCCGTGGTTGGAGGATGGTTGACAAGAGTTTCCCTTTGCGGTAGGATATTTTTGGTGCAAAAACATTTTGAGAGCCGTCGAAATTGGACGGCAACCAAAGATTAAAGATATATGGAAATGGAGGAAAGTACAATATGAAACGACAAGGACAGATTAAGGTAGAATCGGAGAATTTATTTCCGATCATCAAAAAATGGCTTTATTCGGACAAGGATATTTTTGTTCGTGAGCTGGTTTCTAACGGCTGTGACGCGATCAGTAAACTGGAAAAACTGAGAAACATTGGAGAAGCTGAAAAGAGCGAGACTCCGCCGAGAGTGGTAATTACGGTGGATGAAGCTGCCAAGACGTTGTGCTTTTCCGATAATGGTTTGGGCATGACCGAAGATGAGGTGGAAAGGTATATCACCCAGGTGGCTTTTTCCGGTGCCAAGGAATTTGTGGATCACTATCGGGAGAAAACCGACAGCGGCGACGTAGGAATTATCGGACATTTTGGCTTGGGCTTTTATTCCGCTTTTATGGCAGCAAGCGAAGTGGAGATCGACACCCTTTCCTATCAAAAAGATGCCAAACCGGTTCACTGGTATTCGGATGGTTCCGCGGAGTATGAGATCAGCGACGGCACCCGCAGCGAGGTAGGAACTACCATTACTCTACATATCGCTCAGGGGGAGGAAGAATTTCTCAAGGAAACCCGTCTTCATGAAATTCTCCATAAGTATTGTCAGTTTATGCCCTATGAGATTTATCTCAATCCCAAACATCTGGATGAAGTGCCTGCGCAGACCCCTTCAACCGATGAGGAGAAGGATGGTAAGGCTGAGGCTCCGACCAAGGATTATCCGGTCAACGATACCCATCCTCTCTGGCTCAAAGCGCCTAAGGATTGTACCGATGAGGAGTATAAGCAGTTTTATTCCCAGGTATTTATGGATTTCAATGAACCACTGTTCTGGATCCATCTGAATGTGGATTATCCCTTCAACCTCAAAGGCATTCTGTATTTTCCCAAGCAGCAGAACAAGGTGGAGGTTATGCCTGGAGAGATTAAACTCTACAGCAATCAGGTCTATGTGGCGGACAATATTAAGGAAGTCGTTCCGGAATTCTTGATGCTGCTCAAAGGTGTGATCGACTGTCCCGATCTGCCGCTCAACGTATCCCGCAGCTTTCTGCAAAACGATGGGGATGTAGCCAAGATTTCCCGCCATATTACCAAAAAGGTATCTGATAAACTGCATTCTATTTTCCAGGACAATCGGGAAGATTTCTGCAAATACTGGGAGGATATCTCGCCCTTCATTAAGTTTGGCTGCATCAAGGATGAGAAGTTCTATGACCGTGTGAAGGATATTCTGCTGCTGAAAACCACCAAGGGAGAGTATAAGACGCTGGAGGAATTCCCCAAGACAAAAGACAACAAGATCTTTTATGTCACCGATGAGGATTTACAGTCCCAGTATATCCGGATGTTTGACGCTCAGGGGATTGCAGTGGCGGTGCTCAGTCATGCCATCGATCCGCATTTTATCAGCTTCTTGGAATATAAAAATCACGAAATTAAATTTGCTCGAATCGATTCTGATATCAGCGAAGCTATGAAGGATACCCAGACGGACGAGACGCAGGCGGAACAGTTGAGCAAACTATTCACCGAAGCGATGGGGGAGAAGGCCAAAGAGTTGGAAATCCGTTCCGAAGCGCTGAAGGACGATCAGACTCCTGCGGTGCTGCTGCTCAGCGAGCAGGCACGCCGGATGCAGGAGATGGGTGCGTATTATGGGATGAACTTTGGAGAAAAACCCAAAACCACAGTGGTCATCAATACCCGCAATGCGCTCATCGAAAAGCTTCCTTCCCTCAGCGAGGAGGATCGGAAGCTGGCCTGCCAGTATATCTATGATTTGGCAGCGCTGAGCCATCGTTCCCTCACGGCGGAGGAGATGGCTGCGTTTATGAAGCGCAGTATGCAGGTGCTCTCCAACGCAATGCTGCACTGATTTCCCGTTTCTGCAAAAGATACAACCAGAATAAACCATCCGGAAAGGCGGAAGCGAGAATGCTGAAAAAAGAATATCATACCCAAAGGCTGATTCTGAAGGTTTCCAGGCTGGTGACGCCACAGCAGGTATTGGTGTATTACCAGAAAAATGAGGATCTCTTTGTGCCGTTGGATCCCCAACGTCCGGCAGGTTTTCTCAGCATACCGTATCAGCGTATGGTGTTGGAAGCGGACGAGGAGGATCGTCTCTCCATACGCGGTTTAAAATTGTGGGTGTTTTTGAAGGAACATCCGGATCAGATCATCGGCATGGTTTCTTTCTCCAATTTGATGGGGGGCAGTGTTCGTTCCGCCTTTTTGGCTTATAAGTTGGACAAAGATTATCTCAACCATGGATATATCACCGAGGCCATCGCCATGGGAATCCGCATTATGTTTGAGGTGTATAAGCTCAACCGAATTGAACTGGCGATCCTTCCCCGCAACAAACCGTCGCTTCGCGTGGCGGAAAAATTGGGATTCACACGGGAAGGGTATTCGGAGCGCTATCTGGAAATCAATGGAATTTGGGAAGGCCATGTTCGTTTTGGACTGATCAACGATCCCGATGCTCCTTGGCGTCAGCTGCCTGCCTATGCCGGAAGCCAGCCGCAGCGGGTGAAGTTGATGCAGATGCTGAAAAAATCTTAGTTTTGGTGGCATCTCAGGACTTCGAGGCAGTATCCTATTGATTTTGAAAGCGAGAGAAGAAAATGAAATACGTTCCACTGGGAAACAGCAATCTATCGGTACCAGCCATTGGAATCGGATGTATGCGCATGAATCGACTGAATGTAAAGCAGGCAGATAGATTTGTGCGCAGCTGCATAGAATGGGGAGCAACTTATTTCGACCACGCTGATATGTATAAGGGCGGCGAGTGCGAACGCCTGTTCGGACAGATACTTCAGAACCATTCAGACCTTCGAGACAATATATTTTTGCAGTCCAAATGTGGAATAGACCTTCGTTCGGATAAGATCTATAATTTTTCCAAATCCTACATTATCTCTTGTGTGGAGGGAAGCTTGCAGCGTTTGCAGACAGATCACCTGGATATGCTTTTGCTGCATCGCCCTGATGCTTTGGTGGAACCGGAAGAGGTAGCCGAAGCGTTTGAGGAGTTATATACCAGTGGAAAAGTTTTGCATTTTGGTGTTTCCAACCATTCTCCCGGTCAGATAGAACTGCTGAAAAAATATCTTTCCCATCCGCTGTTGGTCAATCAGTTACAGCTGAGCATCCCTATGGCCCAGATGATTGTCTCTGGGATGGAGGTCAATCGTCTTTCTGAGGGAGCAATCAATCGGGATGGCGATGTGCTCAACTATTGCCGTATTAACGATGTAACCATCCAGGCCTGGTCTCCGTTTCAGGGTCCAGATAAAAAATGTTTCCTGGGTAATCCAGCTTTTGAGGAACTGAACCAGGTATTGGAAGATTTGGCAAAGGAGCATCATGTGACTTCTGCCGCTGTTGCTGCGGCCTGGATTCTTCGGCATCCAGCAAAGATGCAGGTTGTTTCGGGAAGTATGGATCTTGACCATACGAAGCAAATTTTGGCGGCGACCAGCTTTACCTTGAACCGGCAGGAATGGTATCAGATTTATAAAGCTGCCGGTTACATTCTTCCATGATGTGCTTCCGCAATGGAGTGCATCCTATAGTCATTGCCGTGAAAACAGGAATTGACCATAGGATGTTGTAAGAAATGGAATGGTTTTACCTAGGCAATATACAAAAGCCCGGCGTCTCTCGAAAGCGATTCTAAGCTTTCAAAAGACGCCGGGCTTTTTATTCTCTGAGAGACAATTTAATTTGCAGCCTTGCCAAAATGTTTCCGCTGGGGAAGGTTCTTATTTGGTCTGCTCAGAGTCCAAATACTGTTCCAACGTCCATTCCTTCTGGTAGGTCAAATGAAGGGTGTGATCCTTCCCAAATTGGATGGGGAGCCAGATGTAGGAGCATCTCTCAAAATTATTGGTATTGTGCCGTTCTGCCATATGAATATAGAGATCGGTGTTTTCCACCCGGAAAATATAGGTGCTTTGGGATTCGAAGGTGGTGCAGGTGGTGTCGTTGGTGCAGGGGCTTCCCATACATTCCCAAGGTCCAAACAGGTTTTTGGCTCGGAAATACCGCGCCTGATTGTGTTTCCAGGAGGTCAGGTCTGAGGTAATCATATAGTAATACCCGTCCTTTTGCACCAAAGCCGCTGCTTCCCGATAACAGGCCACATCGATGCGGGTGTATTCGTCGGTAAAGGCCAGATAATCCTCCCGAAGTTTTACCAGATACAGGCATCGATCCTGCTTGACCACCCGATCATAGATGAAATAGGCGCTGCCGTCGGTGTCCTGATAAAGGGTGGAATCCCGCACTAGGCCGACATCGTCGATGGGGCGGGAGGTACCTAAAAATCGATAGCAACCATTGACCCGATCGCATACCGCCACGCCGGCCTCTGCTGTACCGGGCTGATCGCCGTGATCGCCGGGATACCGAACATAATGGCACCACAGAACAAATTGTTTGGTTTTGGCGTTGTATAGGATTTTAGGACGCTCAAAACGCATGGGTGCATAGAGTGGACTGGAGGGATCGTCGGAACACGCCAAAATAACCCCTTCATATCTCCAGCGATAAAGATCAGCGGAAGAATACATCACCACACCGATGGTGGTAACCTGTCCGCCTTTGCCTTTGGGGGAGAAGGGAAGGGGACGGAGCTTTTGACCATACCAGTAATATCTGCCATCCACATAAATCATGCCGCCATCGCTGGCATTGATGATGTTGCCATCTTCATCCAACCACTGATAAAATTCGTTCAGCTCTCCGTTTACGATTTTATGAAGCTGTTTTTCTCTGCGGGTAAAGGGGGTGACAGGATGATAGGGACTGCCGATGTAGGATACTGCTGCGAAGTCCTTTGGCTGGTTTTCTATGATCCAGTTGATATAGGTCATGATATAGTAGGAGGTCTGGCGGTATCCCATAGCGTTCATATGCCCGCCGATGAAATATTTTTCACGGAACGCAGCGTCATAGGGCGGTGCATGATGGTATAGATCGATTACATAACAGTTGGGCAGTACCTGAGCCATCTCTTTCAGTACTTTAAGATGCACAGGGCAGCGAGGGGCGAAGTTTTCTTCCTGATCGTTGGGCATGGAAACCAGGAAAAATTTGGCGTCCGGCTGCATTTGTTGCAGGCGCAGGATAATTTTTGCGTAGACGCCTACAAAGGATCCGGCGTTTTTTTGATAATCCGTGAGACAGATGTCCTTCTGCGGATCACCGATTTCACCGCCGTACAGTTTTTCCAGAGCGCCTTCGCCCACCAGGTCGTTAACTCCCAAAGCAATGATATATGCCTGCTGCAGATACTGCGGATCAAAAAGATGGTTGATCTCTTGGACAGTGGAAGTTCCCTCATCTGCATCCTTATAAAGATGATAGGCAGTCAGGCCGCCCTTGGCGAAAATGGTTACCTGATTGCCTAGGGTTCGCTCCATAAACTTTCCCCAGGAATAGTCATAGCAATCCCAGAAGCCCTTGATTCCTTTCTGATCGTGTTCAAATTCGCCGCTGCTCAGGCTGTCTCCGATGCAGCCAATTTTACGAAAAATAGCGGTCATCCCGCCATCATAGCGCAGGGTATCTAAAATACGTTGCTCCATACTGGCATCTCCCTTTCTGTCACACAAGCAAAGACGGAGGATTGTCCTATAGCGAAGCGGTTTCTGACCCAGGGAATTTATTTTCCCAATTCGTATGCCCGTTTGATACAGCGGTCAAACGATTCCTCTACCGCGTGAGCAAAGTCACATTCCTTGAGAGCGTCCAACATGGCGTAGGTAGTGCCGCCGGGAGAGGTAACCATGTCGATGAGTTGCTGATGGCTTTTGTCGGAGTGAAGCATCATCTGTGCGGAACCGATGAGAGTATTGCAGAACAGCCGGTTGGCTGTCTCATAGGGGATACCCAGCTTCTCGGAATATTCGCAAACCAATTTGGCAAACAGATAGATAAAAGCCGGACTGCTGCCGTTGACTGGAATGATTTCATTCATATATTTGGGGGAAATCTCTTCCACCTCGCCGGCAGCGGAAAACAGTTTCTTCACAAAATCAAATTCTTCGGCGCTGACCTTTTCTCCGCGGCTCATGGCCACTGCACCGTAACCGATGAGCAGAGGGGTGTTGGGCATTACCAGTATGATTTTGGTATCCTCACAGTTCAAAAGCCGCCGGATACAGTCGGCGGAAATTCCGGCAGCAATGGAGATAATGACCTTATCGGGAGAAAAAACGCTGGCGGACTGGGTCAATACCGTTTCGATGTTTTGCGGTTTGACAGCCAAAAGGATAAACTGACTTTGCGCGGTGACCTGTGCAGCGTTCTCCAGTGGAGTCACCCCTTTTTCAGCAAAACTGCGGCGTTTTTCTTCGCTGAGATCGGTGGCGCAGATTTCACTGGGTGCAAGGATGCCGGAATGGAGAATGCCGCCTAAGATGGCGGTGGCCATATTTCCGGCGCCGATAAATCCAAAACGATACATAATAGCAGGACTTCTTTCTTATTATAATATAGGGGAAGGATCAGAGCGAACCATCCCCGCAGGTAATATAAGGTTTTAACTTTTCCAGAGTTTTCTCTCCGATTCCTTTGACATTGACCAGTTCTTCCACCGTTTCGAACCTTCCATTTTGTTGACGGTACTCAATGATCCGCTGAGAGAGCGCCGGCCCAATACCGGGAAGGGTGTCGAGCTGCGCTGCATCGGCACGATTGATATCCACCAGATGTGCCGCCGAAGAAGTATCGGATATGCCGGAGGATGGGTCCGATGGAGACGAAGTACTGGATGGGGAGGATGAAACACTTATAGAATCGAAGTTGGACGGTTGGGAACTGGAGGCAGAAGCAGGATAGCTGACCGCCACCGGCTGCGCCGGCGGAATCAGGGTAGCGTTAAAAATGATGGAGGCTGCTATGGTACACACTGCGATCACCGCAAGCAAAAGATTGCCTCCATGCTTTGGCTGCGCCACAGTATCGCCTCCTTTTCAGAGCCAGGGGTCCCGGGATCCCGGGATTCTGGGATCCTGGGATATGGAATTTTGATGTCATGGCGTTTGGTTGACGCAGGGCCGGTTCCTATGGTAGAATTCTAGCATAGGGGGTGACAATATGTCAACATACAAGGAATTTTCTTTGATGACGGGTCGGGAAGGTTTTTACAATATCACCAAGGAAATATCTGCTTTTGTTGCGGAGAGCGGTGTGCGGGAAGGGATGGTGCTGGTATTCTGTCCTCATACCACCGCGGCGATTATCATCAACGAGAACAGTGATCCGGATGTGATGTTTGATCTATCCTATGCCTGCAGCACCTTTTTCCCCAGCTTAAAGGAGTATCGCCACATGGAGGGCAACTCCGCAGCCCATCTGAAAAGTTCACTGTTTTCCCCCAGCATACAGCTGATTATCCATGATGGACATCTGGTCCTGGGTTCCTGGCAGGGGCTGTATTTCTGTGAATTTGACGGTCCCAGAAAACGCAGATACTGTGCAAAGATCATGCAGGGATAATGAAGACAGATGTCTGGTTATCCGCTGTTGGTCTTGGTATGGTGCCGTGTAATGAATATCCATCATAAAAAAGGGGAATCTGCTGGCGGTGTCTGAGCACAGTAGATTCCCCTTTTTTGATGAAAAAGATATTGCCGGTGTTTAAGCTGGACGATGGTTGGTGTTGTTGATACCCACCGTTACCCGTTGGTACCAGAATGGTTATTGAATGCGTCCGTCGGTTGTAATGGTTACAACCTGCCAGGGCAGGAATTTACCGCTG
Source organism: Ruminococcaceae bacterium UBA1405 (assembly GCA_002305685.1). Classification (GTDB taxonomy): domain Bacteria; phylum Bacillota; class Clostridia; order Oscillospirales; family Ruminococcaceae; genus UBA1405. The sequence continues at coordinate 54,355 of DBQB01000009.1, read as the reverse complement.
TTTTGGATGGCGCGTTTGGCGGCATTCTCCAGTCCGCCGCAGCAGGGAACCTCCATACGTACAATGGTTACGCTGCGGATGTTGTTTTGGGACAGGATGGCGGTGAGCTTTTCGGAGTAATCCCCCTCATCCAGTTTGGGACAGCCGATCAGAGTGATTCTGCCGCGGATGAATTGGTTGTGAAAATTCCCGTAAGCATATGCGGTGCAGTCGGCAGCAATCAGCAGATCCGCACCGTCGAAAAACGGGGCCTGGATGGGGGCCAGCTTGATCTGTACCGGCCACTGGCTCAGATGGCTGACAACCGGCTGGGTCTCCTCGGTCGAAGAAATCTGCGTTTTGCGGATGCTCTGGGAGCGGGATCCCGGACATTGACAGGATGCGGCTGCCGGTTTTCCCTGCGCCTGCTTATTTGCCATAACGGCAGCGTGATCGTAAGCGGCTGCCTCCCGGGTTTCAAAGCGGATGGCGCCGGTGGGACAGGCAGGCAGACAGTCTCCCAATCCGTCGCAGTAATCCTCCCGCATCAGATGGGCTTTGCCATTTACCATGGCGATTGCGCCTTCGTGGCAAGCTTTGGCACAGGCGCCGCAGCCGTTGCATTTTTCCTCATCGATTTTAATGATTTTGCGAACCATTTTCATTTCTCCATTTCTAAATCTGGTTTACGGTATTTCATCTTGTGACGCTGTCAGTATACGGTATGTTGTGAAAAAAGTCTGTTGTTTTTACAACGAAAGGATGAAACCTATGGATTTTCTTTGGCTTTATATGTGTTGTCCACTGTTTCAAAAGATGGATCAGCAACTATTGCTTGAGGCCTCCCAATGTGGATGGTGGCAGGTGCGGCAACAGAACAGCCAGCAACCGCTGCTGCAGTGCGGGGAGCCGGTGCGCTATATTGGGGTGGTGCTGAGTGGAAGTGTGGACATTGTTTTTCCGGATTTCTGGGGCAATCAAACCATTGTAGGCCGGTTGGGCCCAGGGGAGGAGTTCGCGGAGGCATTCTTTTGTGCTGAGGTGGAAAAAATGCCGGTCAGTGTGGTGACGGCCGATGCTGGACAGGTTCTGTTGTTGGATATGAATGCGTTAAAAAACGATGCTCAACCCATTGGCCAGAAATTTTATGCAGGTTTGATGGAGTCGATGGTCCATATTTTGGCGCGAAAAAATACGGTATTGGCTCAGCGAATCCAGCTGCTTTCCCGCCGAAGAACCAGAGAAAAACTATTTGCCTATCTTTCGGAACAGGCTTTGCGCTGTGGCGCTACCACCTTTGAAATCCCATTTAACCGCCAGCAGTTGGCGGATTATTTGGCGGTGGAGCGCAGCGCCCTTTCCGCACAGCTCAGCCAAATGCGGGAGGAGGGCATACTGCTGTTCCATCGCAATCGTTTTACATTGCTGCGTGAGGAAGAGCAATAGACCCCACAAAATAGAGTTACCCTCTGGTGCCGGGCCAAAACCCGGCGCCAGGGGGTAACTAAGGTTATGGTTTATGGTTTACAGGGAGGGCGCGAAGTTTCCAGGTCAGCAGCATCTCAGCTGCTGACAAAGGTTCTGTTCGTTTTCACAGGAACAGCAGCTGCTGTGGCAGCCGGAATACAGACTTTCCAGGCTCAGCCATCTGGGGTGGCTAAAGGAGGGCCAGAAAGGGTCTCGATTGCAGGAACGGTAATAGCCGCAACCGTCGCATCCATACACCAAGTCATAGCCTTCGGTCCCAGAAGAACAGGAGGAAGGAGGCGTATGATGGCAGTGTTGGTGGCAGCAATCACAACACTGGTGACAGCTCAGGGTGCAGGAGGAAGCTTGCTGTACCGCTTCGGCACCGCAGTTTTGTTGGTTATCACAGAACATAACAGGAATCACTCCTATGAGGTTGTAAGGATTGTGGAATGGTTTCGACAGGCGGGATGCCTGTCGAAAGCATCCGTCGAGGGAAGAAGGTCCAGCGTTGAGACCTTCTTTTCTATTGTATGCCATATCGAAAAGATTGGTACAAAAAAGTTAAAAGGCTGTGACGTTACTCCGACATCTTTTTTCCAGAAGAGGATATATACTGGAAAAAGACAGAGAACAGCGGGAGGGATGAGGAGATGCAGGAAATCTATGTGGATATCCTGCTGTGTATCAATTTCATTGTGGACTATTTTCTCTTGCGATTGACGGCGCTTTTGCTCTCCAGTCATGTTGCGCCCAAGCGGATGGTGTTATGTGCGCTGGTATCCTCGCTCACCAGCCTGACCATCTTTCTCCCACCGCTGCCGGATTGGCTGCAGATGGCACAAAATCTTTTGTTTTCAGCCGGCATTGTGATCCTCACCTTTGGAATGGGTGATTTTTATACCCTGCTGGTTCGCATCGCCATATTTTACGGGGTAAATTTGGGATACGCCGGAGGAATTCTGTTGCTGTGCTGGTGGAGCAATCCGGCAGGACTGCTGTTCATTGGCGGATCTCTGTATTTTCCAATGTCGCCATTGTTTTTGTTGGGTGCGGGTACCGCCATGTATGGAGGAGCAAAACTCTTTCACTGGGCACTGGGCTATGGAAAGATTGTCTCCCAAAGCTGTCAGGTTCGGGTGACGTGGAAAGGAAAAGAACTTTTGCTGCTTGGATATCTGGATACCGGAAACCATGCGGTGGATCTCTTTACCGGTTTGCCGGTTGCATTTTGCAGTGCAAAGGCATTGAAACCAATATTCGGATCCGACAGCGAGGAATGGTTTCGCAGCAAGCGCTATTTGTCCGGGCTGGAATCTCCAACAGGGGTGCCTTTGAGATTGATTCCTTGCTGCGGGGTTGCCGGAGAAAGCCTTTTACCGGTATTCACTCCGGAACAGTTCTGGATTTTACAGCCGGAGCAGGGGACAGAAAAGGATTGGAAAAAAGTTCAGGCGGTAGTAGCCATTACACCGACGCCTTTCCGCCAGGGATACGAGATTCTGCTTTCCCAGGAGATGACAGCGCTGGGAACAGGAAGTAAATCGGTACAGACGCGCAAAACACAGTATGAGGGAACGCAGGAAAACCGGATATGATGGCAACTGGGAAGGCAGGGAATCGGCATGGCGAGAATTTCAAACAGGGATACCAGTAGTCTGGGTATGATACGGCGTATCACAAGCAGCTTCAAAAGCTTATGGTGGAAAATCATCGGACAGCAGATCTTCTATATCAATGGCCCCCAAACCCTTCCACCTCCCTTGAGTCGGGAAGAGGAGGCGGTGATCTTTCGCAAGCTGGATTATCCGGAACAGGAGGAAGCGGCCCGGCAGCAGCTGATTACCCACAATCTCCGTTTGGTGGTGTATATTGCCAGAAAATTTGAGTCCAGCGGGGTGGGGGTGGAGGATTTGATCTCTATCGGCACCATCGGGCTTATCAAGGCGGTACATACTTTTTGTCCGCAAAAAAACATTAAGCTGGCTACCTACGCTTCCCGCTGCATAGAAAATGAAATCTTGATGTTTTTGCGCAAACATCAGCATCAGAGGATGGAAATTTCCATCGATGAACCGCTCAACGTGGATTGGGACGGCAACGAGATGCTGCTCTCGGATATTTTGGGGACCGAGGGGGATAGCGTGAACAAAGGGATTGAGCAGGATATTGAACGAAGTCTGCTGATGGAGTCGGTAGAGCGGTTGGGAGAGCGGGAGAGAACCATTATGCAGCTGCGATTTGGCCTCAAAGATGGCCGGGAGCGCACCCAAAAGGAGGTAGCGGATATCATCGGGATTTCTCAGTCCTATATTTCCCGGTTGGAAAAGAGGATCATCCGCAAACTGAAAACGGAATTGGAAAAGCAGTTATAGCAGCAAAATAATATGGCAAAGAGAATACGGTTATCCAAAGCGAGGCCTATGCTTTGGATAACCGTTTTGGTTTGCGGTGGAATGTTTACGAAAAGTTTTTGTTTTGCCATGGTATTTCTGGACATAGTATGATATAATATTGCGAAAGTAACCACTATGCAGCACACAAAGGCCGTTTATAGGGAGATATCGGTATCGCGTTATAGCAAGATTTGGCTGTTCCGGTTGCATGTAAGATCTTTTGATATCATTAGCAAAGGTGGCTCCTATATGAAAAAATTTTGGAAAATACCCGTAATTACCTGTCTTTTGACAGCGCTTTTGTTGACTGGATGCTCTAGCGAGAGTTCTTCTTCTGAGAGTCAGTCCTCTTCCTCCAGCCAGAGTTCTTCGATGACGGCTGCTGAGGCCAATGAACGGATTGACGAGGATTCCATCTCTTTGATCCAGTTTGAGGAACCGAAGATCGGGGATAAAATTGCAACCATCCAAACCAGTGAAGGGGATATCACCGTTCGTTTCTTCCCGGAACAAGCGCCTAAGGCGGTAGAAAACTTTCTGACCCATGCAGAGAACGGTTATTATAATGGGCTCACTTTCCATCGGGTCATCTGTGATTTTATTATCCAGGGCGGCGATCCCAATGGGGATGGTACCGGTGGCGAGAGCATTTGGGGCGAACCCTTTGAGGACGAATATTCCACCGACCTGTGGCATTTTAGAGGCGCTCTGGCCATGGCCAACGCCGGTCCGGATACCAACGGCAGCCAGTTTTATATTGTACAGGCTTCCAAGGTAGCGGATGAAACCATTGCCGAGATGGAGGAGGGAAATGTCCCTCAAGTAGTCATCGATAAATACAAGGAGGTGGGAGGCCACCCCAATCTGGACGGCCGGTATACGGTGTTCGGGCAGGTCATCGACGGTATGGACGTGGTGGATATCATCGCCAATGTGTCGGTCAACGCCCAATATAAGCCTGCTGAGGATGTCATTATCGAGATGATTACCGTTAGCGAATATACCGGAGAGGATTCGGACGCGGATGCTTCTTCCAGCGAGAGCAGTTCCAGTGAGAGCAGCTCCAGCGAAAGTACAGGCGCATAATGGATTTTGCGCCTTTCATCAAGGTTACAAAGGAGAAATGAAGATGATTCAGTTTGAGCAGCCGGCAGCAGGTTCCATCGTTGCCGAAATGAAAACCGGCATGGGAGATATCACCATCCTGCTGTTTCCGGACAAGGCGCCCAAGGCGGTGGAGAATTTCACCAACCACGCCAAAAACGGTTATTATGACGGGCTGAAGTTTCACCGTGTGATCCCCGGATTTATGATCCAGGGCGGCGATCCCAGAGGCAACGGCACCGGTGGTGAGAGCATCTGGGGACGTCCTTTCCAGGACGAATTTACGATGGATCTGTGGAATTTCCGCGGCGCTCTTTCCATGGCCAATTCCGGCCCCAATACCAACGGCAGCCAGTTCTTTATTGTTCAGGCGCCTGAGGTGGACGAGGGTCTGCTGGGCCAGATGAAGATGGCTGGTTTTCCCGCTGACGTGATTGAAAAATATAAGGAAGTTGGCGGTACCCCTTGGCTGGACCATCGCCACACTGTATTTGGACAGGTGATTTCCGGAATGGATGTGGTGGATGCCATCGCTATGGCGGAGACCGGAGCCCAGGATATGCCGAAGGAGGATATCCTCATCCAGACCATTACCGTGACCGAGGTCAAATAACTTTTACAGATTGTTGCCGGACGCTCTTTTTGGGGCGTCCGTTTTTTGTTGTTCTATGTCTTCGTCAAAGAAAGTATGAGAAATTCTGTTAAAATATCTATTGATAATTATATTCAAAGAATATAATATATAAATATAAAAATGTATGCTTTGTGGTTTAGAAAATAATCGTTTTTCACGCTTGGGGGTGTGGTTTATGCGGAAGGTGTTACTTCTGTTTGTGGTCGTGTTGTTGGTGATGAACGTTGCTTGTCACCCTGCCGCCAGTGTTTCGTCGCCGTCCTCTTCCGTTTCCAGTTCCACCAGTGCACCGGAAGTCAGCACCTCCACTGACACAAAACCAACCAGTAGTTCGGAAGAAGCTTTGGTAAGTGAGCAGTCGTCTGATTCAGCTTCCTCTGAATCTTCTGTACCGGAAAGCGAGGCGACACCAGGTGGGTTTAACGAAAGGGATTTTCTCAGCGCTTATGCGGATACGACGGCTTTTTTGTCAGAATATGAAGCCTTTTGCGCCCAGCAGCAACAGATAGCCCTGGAAGCGTTGGAAGGAAAGCAGATCAAGGAAATCTTCTGTTCTACGGGATTGGCGGGATTTTTGACAGAGGATGGAATGTATTTTGTCTGGGGAAACAACAACGATGGGAGGATTGGGAATGGGTGGTTTAGTTACATGTGGAAAGATATACACGCATTACCTACCCCCATTTATCTGCATTGCGATTTCCAACAGTCTGTGATATCGCTGGATGAGTTTTATATGTCCGGCGCAATTACGCAGGATGGCTCCCTGTATACCTGGGGCGGAGAACTTTCCGGTTATACTGGGCATTCAGATATGTTTCATTTGACTCCAACCAAAGTAAAAGTTCCGGGAAAAGTTGAGCAGTACATAGCAAATGCGAGCAGCTCCTTGATTTTGCTGGAGGATGGCACAGTATACCGAGGCGGATTCTCAATGGAGGAGTATGGCTCCTACGAAACGTTTAGCTATAGTCGGCCTGCATGGTATCACGGGTATGATTTGGATGGCGTATATACCGGTGGGGACAACGTTTATCTGGGAGCCAGCGATCCTCTGGAAAAGCTGGAATTGGATTTCGCCTGTATAAAGGTGGATACATCTCTTGCCCATCTGTTTTTGAGCGACACCGGGGAGGTCTATATTCTGGGAATGCTGATGGGAAACTACCCTGCCAATGAGCGTGATCTTTTGTTCCCGGAGATCACAAAGCTGCCATTCCCGGAGAGAATTGTGGATATGGAAGCGCTGGGAACCAATGTGGCAGCGCTGGGAGAATCGGGAAAGGTGTATCTCTATGGCCACACCGGAGTGGGGCTGGCCGGGGAGCAGGATATCCTGCTGGAAGAAAACCTGTATCTCAAAACCGGTTTGCCACCGGTACAGATGCTGGAAGGGAGTTCCTACACACTGCTGGCGCTGGGAGAAGACAACAAGCTCTATGTGTGGGGCCTCAACCAGAACAGGGTGGTGGATGCCGAAGCGGAGGACAGGGCGTATCTGTCAGAGCCACGGGTCAAGGAGCCGTCGGGGAAGGTAATCGATATCGCCATGGGAGAAGACAACGGCGCGTTTTTGCTGGAGGACGGCAGTATGTATATGTGGGGAGGCAATTTGGTAAAACAAATCTATGGTTTTGAGGGGGAATATACCGATGAGCCGGTGCGGATACCGGTGAACACTGCGGTAAAAAATAGTGGATAAACAAAGAGCTTGCAGCCAAGATCAAGACTGCAAGCTCTTTCTCATAGAAAAAATTATTCCACCGTAACCGATTTCGCCAGATTGCGAGGTTTATCCACATCGCAGCCCAGCTGCACTGCGGCATAGTAGGCCAACAACTGCATAGGAACAATAGCGGGCAGAGGGGCAAAAAGATCCTGGGTGACCGAACTGGGGAGACGCAGGACGCGATCTGCTGCATCCTCAGGCACCACCGTATTGGCTTTACAGATTACCAGTACATAGCCGCCCCGCGCCTTGACCTCCCGGATGTTGCTGATGGTTTTTTCCAGCAGTGCGTCCTGGGTAGCAATGGCAATCACCGGGACTCCGTCGGTGATCAGGGAGATGGTGCCGTGTTTGAGCTCACCAGCCGCGTAGGCTTCGGAATGAATATAGGAAATCTCTTTGAGTTTCAGAGATCCTTCCATCGTCAGGCAGTGATCCAGGCCACGGCCGACATAAAACGCGGAGGAAGCGTCTTTGATGGCGCTGGCTGCGTCGGCGCAGTCGGCAGCAATCTGTAAGGTCTGCTGAACGTCGTTAGGGATGCGCAGCAACGCCTGCACCATATCTTTGCAGGTTTTCGCGTCCAGCTGTCCCGCCAGTTGTGCAAGGCGTATCGCCAGAAGATAGAAAACACCAACCTGTACCGAAAAGGCTTTGGTACTGGCCACAGCAATTTCCGGGCCCGCATGGGTGTAGATCACCTTTTCAGCTTCCCGGGCAATGGAGGAGCCGACTACATTGACAATGGCCAAGGTGCGCGCCCCCCGAGCCTTTGCCAGCCGCAGGGCTGCCAAGGTATCGGCGGTTTCTCCCGACTGGGAGACAATGATTACCAGATCCTCTTTTTCCAAAATCGGATCACAATAGCGGTATTCCGAGGCAACCTCCACCGAAACGGGAATCCGGGCCAGCTTTTCAATCAGATGGCGGCCAATGTGCCCGGCGTGCATGGCGGTACCGCAAGCAACAATCTGAACGGAACGAAAATCCGAAAGGAAAGCATCATCTATATGGTCGATGGAAAAATCCACCATCCCGTTTACAATGCGGGGGGAGAGGGTAGATTCCAGCGCACGGGGCTGTTCATCAATCTCCTTGCGCATAAAATGGTCGTATCCACCCTTTTGAGCAGCGCCGATATCCCAGTCCGCATGCAGGATGGTGGGGAGATCCAGTTTCCCGTCGGGATCATAGATTTCCACCGTGTCGCCGGTGAGCTTTGCCACGTCCCCCTCTTCCAGCAGGATATAATCGCGGGTATAGGGCAAAATAGCGGGAATATCGGATGCAACAAGGTTTTCTCCGTTTCCAACCCCAACAATTAGAGGACTGTCTTTTCGTACAGCATATATTTCACCGGGACGATCGGCAAAAAGTATTGCAAGGGCATAGGTCCCCCGGATCAGGGCCAATGTTTGCCGAATGGCCTGGATCGGGTCTTTGTACTGCTGATAATACAGATCCAGATACTGTACAATGGTTTCGGTATCGGTCTGGGAAAGGAAAACGTGGCCTTTATCCATCAGTTGACGACGCAGTTCCATATAATTTTCCACAATCCCGTTATGTACCAGAGATACCTGGCCAGAGCAGTGGGGATGGGAGTTGATATCGGAGGGTTCCCCGTGGGTTGCCCAGCGGGTATGGCCGATACCGCAGCTGCTTTCCGGAACACCGGTGCTCAGACGCTGCCGCAGATTGGCCAGCCGCCCCTTGGCTTTTTGGGTATAGATTCCCTCCTGGGTAGCAAGGGAGATACCGGCGGAATCATATCCGCGATACTCCAAGTTTTCCAACCCTTCCAGCAGAACCTCGACGGCGCGCCGAGCTCCAGTATAACCAACAATTCCACACATAATCACATTCTCCTGTCTCAATCAAATTTGTCTCGGCGGCATGGACAGGAAAACAGCGCAAAATACAAAACCCTGTGTCAAAACAGAAGCATTTTCCTTTCGATTCCGGATGGCTATATATGGCTCAATCTGTAAAATAGGGAAAACCATAAAGCCAGTATCCCAACGGATATTGGCTACAAACCATCTGGAACCAAATTTTTCGCAACAAAAATACCCAAATTTTGAAGAAAGGTTTTGCAGATATTAGGGGTATATTCACTTTGCAGAATGACTTTTTCATTCTGTTGGATAAAGATTTATCCATCCCTGGAGACATCTTTGTCAGTGGATCACTCCTCTGGTTTGTATGGCTCCTTACATCCGGGACCGGACGGGGAAACATCCGCCGAATTTTCGATCGTTTCCCTCCTCGTCATCTGTGAACCGTGACACTGTTCACAGCGCTGGCGCTTATACCCGATGCTGCAAAAAATATGTATCCATGCCGCCTTCATTGTAACATGAACGAAAAATCCCGTCAAGCGCACAAAAAAGGAATGTATCGATCCTTTCCATTATATTGTAACCACGGGAAAAAGGTGATAAAATAAAACCAATCTCACCAAACTGCTTTGAAAATAGCTTTGGGAAAGGAAAGATGATTTGTGAAGATCGTGCGTTATCGTTTGGATGATAAAATTGGTTATGGAAAACTCTGTGGACAAACACAAAAGGTGTATCCTGTTGATGGGGATATTTTCGGGGATTATACCATTTCCGGAGAAGGGGTAGACGTGCACCAAGTACAGCTGTTGGCGCCGGTAGTTCCCTCCAAAGCAGTATGTGTTGGCCTTAACTACAAGGATCATATTGCGGAGTTTGGCATGGCAACCCCGGAAAGTCCGGTGCTTTTCATCAAGCCGACCACCGCGGTGATTGGGCCGGGGGAGGAGATTGTCCGTCCGGCGCTGTCTCAGCGGGTGGATTATGAGGCAGAGTTGGCGGTGGTAATCGGAAAAACTGCAAAGGATGTGACGCCGGAGCAGGCTTGGAAATATATTTTCGGCTATACCTGCGCCAACGATGTGACGGCGCGGGATTTGCAGATTCCCACCGGGCAGTGGACCATTGCTAAAGGGTTTGATACCTTTTTGCCGGTAGGACCGCACATTGAGACGGAGCTGGACCCCTCCGCCCTGCGGGTGCGGGCCATCCTCAACGATACGGTTAAGCAAGACACCAATACCAAATATCTGCTTTTTGATGTGCCGTATCTGATCAGCTATATCTCCCGCATTATGACGCTTCTGCCGGGAGACCTGATTTTGACTGGAACCTCCTCCGGTATTGCGCCGATGGTGCGTGGCGACCAAATTACAGTGGAAATTGAAGGAATTGGCAGCTTGACCAATCCTGTCCGCTGACAGTGGAAGGGAGATGAATCGGATGATTGCAGAGATACTGTGTGTCGGAACCGAACTGCTATTGGGGGACATTGTAAACACCAATGCGGCCTATGCTGCCAGGGAGCTTGCAGCCATCGGCATTAACGTGTATTTTCAGTCGGTGGTGGGGGATAACCCTTCCCGGTTAAAGCAGGCGCTTTCTCTGGCTCTCTCCCGCTCGGATCTGGTGGTAATGACCGGAGGGCTAGGCCCTACCTATGACGATCTGACCAAGGAGACGGTGGCAGAAGCATTTTCTTTGCCGATGGAGTTGCATCAGCCCTCTCTGAATGCCATCACGGCATATTTTAACCGTACCGGTCGGGTGATGACCCACAACAACGAAAAGCAGGCCTGGATGCCCAAAGGCGCTCGGGTGTTTCAGAACAATTATGGCACGGCGCCGGGCTTAGCTGTGGAACAAAACGGCAAGCGGGTGGTGCTGTTGCCTGGACCGCCTCGGGAGATGGAACCCATGTTCCATGAGGAGGTAATTCCCTATCTCAAATCCCTTTCGGATACGGTGCTTCTCTCCCATGTGATTCATATCTTTGGGATGGGAGAATCGATGGTGGAGGATAAGCTGAAAAGCTATATGCTTTCCCATCTCAATCCCACGGTGGCTCCCTATGCAAAAGAAGGGGAAGTGCAGCTTCGTGTGACTGCCAGTGCCAAGGATGTGGAAGAAGCGGAGCAGCGGATTCGTCCGGTGGTAGGGGAGATCTGCGATTTGTTGGGGGATGTGGTATATGGTATAGACGTAGGTTCTCTGCAAAACGCACTGGTACAAAAGCTGCTGGAAAAAAACCGGAAGATTGCGACGGCGGAATCCTGTACAGCCGGTCTGGTATCCAAACGGATCACCGAGATTGCCGGTTCCTCTCAGGTGTTTGAATGTGGCATTGTCTCCTATTCCAACCGCATCAAAGCACAAGTGCTGGGCGTTTCGGAGCAGACGTTGGAGCAGTATACAGAGGTTTCTGAGCAAACCGCGCGGGAGATGGCAAGAGGGGTACGGCGGTTATCCGGAGCGGATATCGGCGTATCCGTGACCGGTATTGCTGGCCCCGGCGGAGGTACGCCGGAAAAACCAGTGGGACTGGTGTATGTTTGTGCCAGCTGTGACGGTTTTGAGGAGGTACTGGAGCTGCATCTGAGCCGTGGACGGCGCAACGAACGGGAGAACATCCGTTATCTCGCTTCCTCCAACGCGTTGGCGCTGGCAATCCGCGCACTGGAAGTTCTATGAGATAAAAGCCATAAGATTATAGAAAAAAGGACGGACACGGTATGCCCGAAATGAAGATAGACCCCAAGGAAAAAACACTGCAACTTCTGTGTCAGTTGTTAGAAAAAAATACAGTCAGCCGGATCATACTGAGTAAGCCCCAGGATAAAACGGTGGTGCGGGGCGAGGTAAAACCGGTGAAACTCAAGGGACAGACCTTTCTTCAGCTGACCCGGCAGATGAAGGATGGAAAAGCTTTACATCAAAATATTGCTCTGGATCAACTGCCAACGATTCTTTCCCAATGGACGGAGGGATACCGCCAGTGGAACCTGTTTACCACGGCCGGGGAGGCCCAACTGCTCATCTCCTCCAAAGGACAGATTAAGGTGACTGGCAGTTTGCAGAAACTGGAAGAGAGTGCGGAAGCGATTGAGCCAAAAGCACACAACCGAAGCAAGCATCGTATTCTGCCGGAAGGCCCGGTGGATTTTTTGATTCGGCTGGGAATTACCGATCAAAACGGGCGGGTGCTGGACAAAAAGCAGGACAAATACCGTCAAATCAACCGTTTTATGGAATATCTGGAAGATTTGTCTCGCTATTTTCCAACAGACCGACCTGTCAAGGTGGTAGACTTTGGCTGTGGGAAAAGCTATCTTACCTTTGCTCTTCACTATTATTTTACCAAAATCAAGGGGCTGGAAACAGATATTGTGGGGCTGGATCTCAAGGAAGACGTCATCGAACTGTGTAACAGCATTGTCGCGCAGTTGGGGCTTTCCGGAATTCGGTTTCAGGTGGGGGATATCGGTGGGTTTGTACCGATCCCTGATGTGGATCTCACCGTTTCTCTTCACGCCTGTGACACAGCCACCGATGCAGCGTTGGCGCAAGCCATTGCCAGCAATTCCAAAACCATCCTGTCGGTGCCTTGCTGCCATCACGAGTTGGCAAATCAGATGCACTGTGATGCGTTGCAGGAGATTACCCGGCACGGTATCCTCAAGCACCGGTTGGCGGATATTGCCACCGACGCGCTGCGCGCTACCTATCTGGAGGCAGCTGGGTATCAGGTGCAGGTGTTTGAGTTTATTGAGGCGGAACACACCCCAAAAAATTTGATGTTGCGGGCGGTGCGAGGACATAGAAGAGAGAAAGATTGCCGCCAGGCATATCTGCGGTACTGTGGGCTGCGGGACTTTTTGCAGGTATCTCCCTCCATTGAGCGGATGGCGCCGTTGCCGCCGCAGCGTTGAGTACACCATATAACCAAAAAACAGCGAAAACGGAACTTTCCGCTTTCGCTGTATCTTTTTACAAGCCTTTTTCCAATGTATGGGTTTCGGATTTCTGCAGGTGATAATGCTTGGAAAAAATATGTCCGCCGGAAAAGATAGCGGAGAGCACTGGAGTCGCGCAGCTGGAGAGGAAGATCAGCGCCAACTGTCTGCCGGTAAGGGAAACGGTCTGAAAGACGGTTTGCAGCGGAGGAAAAAAGACGACCAGAGTTAAAATGGTGAGCGAACTGAGTGCTGCCAAGATCAGTTGGGGATTGGAAAACAGATTGATCTGGAAGATGTTTTTGTGTTCCTGTTTGCATTCAAACAGATAAAACAGCTGGGTCATTACCAGGGTTACCAGAGCAGCGGTTCTGGCTGCATCCAGTCCGGCATCCTTCAGTACGCTGGTGAAAACCCACAGTGTGGTTAGCCCGATCAGACATCCGCGAAACAGGATGGTGGAGAGAAGGCCTTGGGAAAATACCGAGTCGTTGGTGTTGCGAGGTCGCTGTTTCATGATATCCTTTTCGGGAGGTTCCAATCCCAGTGCGATGGCGGGTAGGCCGTCGGTCGCCAGATTGACCAGCAGAATCTGGATGGGGAGCAGTGTCACCGGCAGCCCCATCAGCATCCCCACAAACATGGTGAGGACCTCTCCAATGTTGCAGGAGAGTAGATAACGGATGGATTTGCGGATATTTCGGTATATGACCCGGCCTTCCTCCACGGCGCTGACCAGTGTGGCGAAGTTGTCATCCAGCAATATCAAAGCGGCGGCCTCCCGGGTGACGTCGGTTCCGTTTTTCCCCATGGCGACGCCGATGTTTGCTTCCTTCACTGCCGGCGCATCGTTAACCCCATCCCCGGTCATGGCAACCACATTTCCGTTTTGTTTGAGCGCCCGCACAATGCGTAGCTTATGTCCCGGACTGACCCGGGCAAAAACGCTGGTATGTTTTACGGCGTCCCGCAATTTGGCATCGTCCATCCGGTTGAGTTCGTCGCCGGTGAGTACCATATCGCCTTCCCGCAAAATATCCAGCTGTCTGGCCACAGCACAGCCGGTGTTTTTGTGATCTCCTGTAATCATAATGGGGCGAATTCCAGCCTGGCGGCAGATACGCACTGCCCGAAACGCTTCTTTTCGGGGCGGATCCAACATTCCGCACAGCCCTAAGAAGGTTAAGGCGCTCTCCTGCGGCACTTTGGCTCCTGGATTGGCTTCCCGATAGGCAAATCCCAGCACTCGCATTGCTTGTTCGCCCAGATACTGGTTTTGTTGCAGGATGTGACTGCGTATAGCGGGGGTCATCCCAACGCTTCCATGAGAGGTCATACAATTGCTGCAGCGTCCCAGGAGGTAATCCGGCGCCCCTTTTACCAGAGTCAGCGTTCGGCCGCTCTTATCCTGTACATTGACCGACATCATCTTTCGCTGGGAATCAAAGGGAATCTCCCCACAACGGTTCCACTCCCGCTCCAATACGGTTTTCGGCATTCCAGCCATGACGCCTGCGCCCAACAGCGCAGTCTCTGTGGGTTCCCCTACATAGGTGTATACATTGGCGGAACCTTTTTCCCGAAACATCTGTGCGTCGTTGCAAAGCGATGCCCCCATCAGCAAAAGCTTGAGGGCTCGGTCGTTACCGGCGTTGGGGGTCAGATACCCTTTATCCAGAGAATAGCTTTGATCGGGCAGCAAAATTTGTTGTACCCGCATCCGGTTTTCCGTGAGTGTTCCCGTTTTGTCGGAACAGATCACATCGGCGCAGCCCAATGTTTCCACGGCATGGAGCTGACGGATCAGGGCGTTTTTCTTGAGAATTCGTCCCATGGCCAGCGCCAAGGTGATGGTGACGATGGCGGGAAGACCTTCCGGAATGGCAGCCACCGATAAGGATAGACCAGTGATGACCATATCCAATACCGGTTCGCCGCGCAGAATCCCGGTGACCGATACGATAGCGCAGACGATCACACAACCGATGGCGAGATACCGTCCCAGCTGATCCAATTTCCGCTGTAACGGAGTCACTTCCTCCTCTATGGAGTGAAGCATCCCGGCGATTTTTCCCATCTCGGTATTCATCCCGGTGCCGATGATTTTTGCGGTGCCTCTCCCTTTGGTGAGGATGGTGCCCATATATACCATATCGCTGCGGTTGGGACCAGGGGAGAATTCCTTTCCCTTTTGGGAAGCCTGTTTGGTTACCGGAACCGATTCACCGGTAATCAGCGATTCGTCCGCAGCAAGCTCGACCGCCTCCACCAACTGCGCATCCGCAGGGACGCGGCTGCCGGCTTTTAACAGGATGATGTCGCCTTCCACCAGCTCTTCCGCAGGAATCGATTGCGCCCGGCCGTCTCGAATCACCTGTGCTTCCGGCGCTGCCAACTGTTTCATCGCTTCCAATGCTTGTTCGGTGCGGTATTCCTGTAAAAAACCTAGGATGGCATTGAGCAGAACGATGATCACAATGGTGATGGCCTCAGTCATTTCACCCATCAACACCGAAATCCCGGTGGAGGCCAGCAAAATTAAGATCAGCAGATCCTTAAACTGGGAGAAAAAGAGTACGCAAACGTTTTTCTGTTTGCCGGAAACCAATCGGTTGGGACCTTGTTGAGAAAGCTTTTGCTTTGCCTGTTCACTGCTCAGGCCGTTGATTTGGGCTGGTGTGATAACCGTTTCCGGCTGTTTTACTGGTGTCAAGTCAAACCATTCCTTTCTCGTGGGAATCCTGATAGACCCGTGTGTAGCTATCCTATGAAAAAAGAAGGAAAAATATGTTGCCCCACAAAGTAGCTGGGGATCGGTATGGGGAAAAACGGAAAACCCTCTTTTCATCAGGGGCGATTTGCGGTAAAATAGGAACAGGAGCAGCACCGTGACGGGCTGCCGTGTGATTCAGCCGCCAACGAAACGGGAGGTGCTTTGTTTTGGAATTTCAAAATGCCTTTACCGCCGGCATTCAGCCCGGTGGCTTGACCAACGATTTTGAGGTACAGGTATTTGTCTGCTATCTGCTGATGCATATTGGATCGCCGGTCAGCTTTTCCCAGCTGGGGGAGGTCGTACAGACCGATGGAATGGTCAATTATTTTGAGTTCGCATCTGCCATCAGCCACCTAAAGGAAGCCAAAAAAATCGAAGCATCCTCGCTGGAAAACGGCGATGAAGAATATACCCTCACCGATACCGGAATTGCAACGGCGAAAACCTTTGAACACAGTGTCCCACTGACCATACGGGAAAAAGGGTTGGCAGTTTCAGGCGCATATTTTGCCCACAAACGGTTGATGGAAGAGAATTATGTGGAGATCAAACAGGTTCCCGATGGATATCAGGTAACCCTGGTGGTGTCGGATATTGGAAGCGACCTGATGCGTCTGACGTTGTTTGCCCCCGGTCCGGCACAGTGCGAGAGCATCCGGGCTGCATTTATGAAGAATCCCACCAAAGCGTACCGATCGGTGTTGGCCCTGTTTACTGATGAAATATAAGTTTACTACGGCTGTGACCTTGGTCACGGCCCTTTTTGTAAGTTGTCCTGGATTTTTCCGCAACCGTGAAACCCCTTTGATGCCGGTGAATATAATGAGCCATAGGGCCATAGAGGTTTTGCGGAAAGGATTTGTTGCAGATGGCGTATCCACCAATTTTTCCGGTCCCGAGACGCAGAAAGCTGAAACTCTGGATCCGGGTGCTGCTGTTTACCATATTGTTGGGGTTGGGCGTGATGCTTGCGGATAGACAGGTGCGTCCAGTGATGGAAACCTTTGCGCTGCATCAGGCACAGGTTGCCGCAGTGCGGGCCATCAATCAGGCAGTGGAGGAGGTGTTGGAGCAGGAGGAAATCTCTTATGGGGATCTGGTAACCCTTCGCCACAACAGTTTGGGGGAGATTACTGCCATTGAGACCCATGTCATTGAGTTTAATCTGCTCCGTTCCAGGTTGACCAGAGCGGTTGACGGCTGTTTGCAGGAGCAGCTGCGGCAGGATATCGCTGTGCCTTTGGGAACGATATTTGGAGGAAATCTGTTATCAGGGCGGGGACCTCTTGTGCAGCTGCGGATTGTCCCCATTGGATATGTCCACACCAGCCTTGCCAACGATTTCGCTTCCGCCGGCATCAACCAGACGCTGCATCAGATTGTGCTGCATATTGAAGCTGAGGTGGCGGCGGTGATTCCCGGGTATACGGTTTCCACAACCGTCTCTCAAGATTTTTGTGTGGCGGAAACAGTGATTGTAGGCGCTGTGCCGGAGTTTTTTGCGGGCCTGGAGGGGATCGGTGGTTGACCGTGGATTTTATAGCGGCTTTGTGATAAAATAAGGATGTATTTTGTGGTGTCTCAAAGAGAATCCGGAAGGTCCGGGGATAACCGTGAAGCAGAATTACACACCGGGAGGTCGTAAAGATGGATGAAACAAATGCCAATGCTCCGCTCAAGGAGATTCAAAAGAAGATAGAAACGCTGCGGGAGCAGCTGCATTACCACAATCACCGTTATTATGTGCTCAACGATCCCCAAATCGATGATTTCACCTTTGATCGTATGCTTCGGGAGTTGGAAGAGCTGGAGGCGGCGTATCCTCAGTTCTGGACGCCGGATTCCCCTACCAGCCGGGTAGGGGAGGCGTCGGCCAACCAGTTTTCCCCGGTCACCCATCTGGTACAGATGGGCAGTCTGGCGGATGTGTTCAGCAATGAAGAGCTTTTGGATTTTGACCGACGGGTACGGGAGACGGTATCGGATCCCGTTTATGTGGTGGAGCCGAAGATCGATGGGCTTTCGGTTTCGCTGGAATATGTTGACGGAATTTTTACCAGAGGTTCTACCCGCGGGGATGGAATCACCGGTGAGGACATCACAGAGAATCTGAGGACCATCCGCTCCGTCCCGTTAAAGCTCACTGAACCGGTGGAATTTTTGGAGGTTCGCGGGGAAGTGTATATGCCCAAAGCGGTATTTGCCGCTCTCTCGGAACAGCAGGAGCTGATGGGGGAACAGCCGTTTAAAAATCCCCGCAACGCTGCTGCCGGTTCTCTTCGGCAAAAGAACCCCAAGGTCACCGCCTCCCGCCGGCTGGATATCTTTGTTTTCAATATTCAGCAGCAGCGTGGGGGCGAGGAGATTACCGGGCATAAGCAGTCGCTGGATTATCTGGGCAGGCTCGGCTTTCATGTCATTCCCAGCTATCGGACCTATACAAAAATCCAGGATGCCATTGCGGAAATCGGTCGAATTGGGGAAAATCGCAGTGAATTCGGGTTTGGGATCGATGGAGCGGTTGTAAAGGTGGACAACTTTACACATCGTCAAATGCTGGGTTCCACCGCAAAATTCCCCCGTTGGGCGGCTGCATACAAATATCCGCCGGAAGTTAAGGAGACAACACTGCTGGATATTGAGATTCAGGTGGGGCGAACCGGTGCGCTGACCCCTACCGCGGTCTTTGAACCGATACAGTTGGCAGGTACCACCGTCAGCCGTGCGGTGCTGCACAACCAGGACTTTATTGACGAAAAACAGATCGCCATTGGCGATCGGATTTTGGTGCGTAAGGCGGGAGATATCATTCCAGAGGTGATTGGAACGGTAGATCACCATCCAGACAAACCAGTTTATCAGATTCCCGCGATATGCCCATCCTGCGGCAGTCCGGCGGTACGGGATGAAGGGGAGGCGGCACTGCGGTGTACCAATGTGGACTGTCCCGCTCAGCTGTTGAGACACCTGATTCATTTTGCCTCCCGGGACGCAATGGATATTGACGGGCTTGGGCCGGCTATCCTGTTGGCGCTGGTGAAGGTGGGAGCGGTGCATTCCCCGGCAGATCTCTACGCCCTACAGCCTGAAACCATTGCATCACTGGACAAGATGGGGGAGAAAAGCGCGGCCAATCTGATGGCGGCGCTGGAAAAATCCAAGAATAACGATCTGTCCCGGCTGGTATTTGCGCTGGGAATCCGCAATGTCGGGCAACGTGCTTCCCAGCTTTTGTGCCAAAAGTTTCCGACCATGGATCAGCTGCTTGCCGCCAAGCAGGAGGAGATCAGCGCCATTGACGGCTTTGGTGAGGTTATGGCGGAAAATGTGGTGGCGTTTTTCTCTTTGGAGGCAACCCGAGAACTGATTGCGCGTCTGCGTCAACAAGGGGTGAACATGACCTCCACCTTAGCGCCCAAGGGGGATCTGCTTTCCGGGCTCACCTTTGTGCTCACCGGGACGCTGCCCACCATGAGCCGCAGCGAGGCCAAAGAAAAGATAGAGGCTTTGGGCGGCAAGGTGAGCGGTTCGGTGTCCAAAAAGACCAGTTATCTGTTGGCAGGGGAGGAAGCCGGAAGCAAGCTGAAAAAGGCTACCGATCTGGGCATCCCGATTTTGGATGAGGCCGCATTTTTACGGATGCTGGAAACAGGGCCAGAGCAATCGCTGTAATGTTTCACGGCTTTTGGTGCAGTCATGACCCCCGGCAAAGCCGGGGGTTTTTTCGCTAAAGCATACAATAGAAACGGCGGCGCCCATGCGAATGTTCACATGGGCGCCGCCGTTTGTTTGACATGGAAGGGAAATTAAGATTCCAAAGCCGCTGCAATGGTTTCTGCCTCTTCTCCGGGGATGGAAGCAATAATGCCCTGACAGATTCCGTTGGCGGTTTTGATGATGGTGGAGATATCGCACAGCTGCTCATACTCTGCGGGATTGGGAACAAACCCGACTTCCAGCAGTGCCGCCGGAGCACAGGTGATACGGGTGACCCGGTAATAGGAGGAGTAGGCGTCCCGATATTTGCGCTCAACATTTTCGCAGAGATACGAAAGGACGTTTTCCGCCATCTGCTGGGAATAGGCGGTATGGTAATAGATTTCCGCACCCTCCGGCTCGTTGGCGTCGGTGGTCTCCCCGACGCTGTTGTGATGGATGGAGAGGAAGAAATCGGGATAGTATTCCTCAGCAAACTGCATACGCTCGTCCAGTTCCAGGAAACCATCCACCGAGTCGCGGGTCATATATACCGTTGCGCCAAGCTGTTCCAGACGAAGTTTGGTGGCGGTGGCGACGGCAAAATTCAGGGTGTTTTCTGTGGCTCCGCTGAGTCCTGCCACACCCAAAGCGCCGCAGTCAATATTCCCATGTCCTGGATCCAATACGATCACAGTGCCGGCCAGAGGGCGTCCCGCGTCGTCGCTGATGGCGGGCGGAGTTTTCAGGAAAATCAGTGTGTCGGTCCCGTCATACTGGATGTCGTATCCCCAAAGCGGATCTTTGAGATAGATATCCAAAAGGAGCTCCCCTTCCTTGGGGAAAAGGTTGATCTTTTCCATCAGCGTGCTGCCGCTGAGGTCGGGGGCTTCTCCGGAATAGGTGGTGTTATACAGATGCACTGCAATACCTTCCTCAGTACGGGCAACACGGTGGGAAGGCAGATTTACTCCGGAGACACGGATGACCTCTCCCTGTTGTGTCTGTTCGAGGGTAATGCTGCTGACAGGATTGGAGATATCCGGGTTTCCTTCCAAAATGGTGACGTTGGATTTGGGAATATAGCCGCCGCAGGAAAGATAAAAGTAAGGTACACCGGACGCAGACCAGAAATCCTGCTGGTCAATCCAGTCCACTGCGCCTTCGCTGAGGGTGGTGGTGAAGTTGCCCCCATCGTCCAGTTTGTTGTAAACGTTGGCGCGATATCCATTAACCTGCACCTTTACGGTGGTGTTTTCTCCCGCCACATAAAGATTGGCGTTGGAGGTATAGCTGCTGGTGACTCCGCCGTAGTTCATGGTATATTCCAGCGGTCCCAGATTGGTAACGCTGTCAATGTTGTATTTTTCAGGAACGTCAATCGAGCCATAGAAAACAGCTGGCGTTCCGTTTTGCGCAGTACCGGTCTGACGAAGGGTGACGCTTAGCCCAGCTACCGTACCGGTAACGGTGGCTCCGGCGGGGGCGGTACACTGAAATTCAATTTTCCCTCCACCGTAGGTTACATCGTTGACCGAAGGATAGATGGAGGACTGAACGATCTGGCTGATGGGGGAAGTGCCTGTGGCAGGTTCTTTGCGGGTGATTTCCACGGTCACCGTTTCATCCCCTTGCTGGAATACAAATTCGTTTACCCCCAGCTCCAGCGATACCAAGATGCCGAAAGCACCCTCGGTTCCGTAGCGGGGAACCTCCTCGCCATCCATGGTCAGATCCTGATCCGGATCGGAGGTACCCATAATAAAATAGCGGGAGTAGGTGGTGCTCAGAGCTGAGTCCGGACGGGTCACAGAGAGGGTGTGGGCAAAATCCAGATCCAACTCTGAAAGAGCTTTGACGATGGCGGCATAGTCAGAATGAAGGTCTCCAGCGATGCTTTGGGCCTGCTCGCTCAGCGCGGCGGTATCATCCATGGAAAAACCGGTGATACCGCTGACGGTGTTGTAGCAAATACGGTATCCCAACTGATGGTCGTCACCAATAAAGTTGTCATCGTCCAGCAGTTGATTGGTCGTTACATTAAGGGGATATAGGGTAGCGCCGGAAAAATGCTGTTCTAGGGTATCGATGGTCTGTTCGTAGCTGGTGGTTTCATAGGGGGTCAGGTTGGCCATGGTAAAGTCGATTACCCCCAAAAGCTCCAGGTTTTTGGCTAAGAGACAGTTTTGTGCATCTGACGCCGCACCGGTGTAGGGGAGAACAATGCCCAACTTTTGTCCCTGTTCGGGCATAGAGCCTTTCATCAGGCTGAGAAATTCCGCCACGAAATTTTGGTTTTCCTGCTGCTTTGTCAGCAGGGCGCTGTCAAAGAGGCCTTCGAATACCACACCGGCGATGGGATAATTTTTCAGTAGTTCTACTGAGTAGTCGATGATCATCTGTCGGGATTCTTCCTGAGACGGGTCCAGCAGCAATCGCCCCTCGCTGTCAGAAAAGGAAAGATCCTGATAATATTTTCGATATCCGGAGGTGTTGGTGATATTTTGGGCTTGTCCCAATTCTGCTAGGACATAAGAATCGATGACGGCAAACACCTGAATGTTTTTTTGGTTGGCCAGCTGGGTCAGCTGTGCCAGGCAGTCAAGCTCCTTGAGTCCAGCATACTGTTCTGAGGCGAGATTGGGCAGGACGTCGGAATCGGAGTAGTAATAGGAGGAAGGTTTTGCCTCAAAGAAGATGGTGTTCAGACCGGCCGCAGCGGTATCGTCCACCAGCTGCTGCAACTGCTGCTGGATATCCGATGCGGAATTGGAAGGAAGAAACATGCTGTCCATTCCGGTGCGGTAAAAGATACCCTGGGGATCGCTGGCATGGGAAAAAGGGGTGACCGCCTCAATGTTGTCGGCGGCAATGGGATAGAGTAGAGTGTTAGGGGAGAAAGCGGCGCCGAACATCAGCGCAAAGGCAGTGACAGACGTGGCAAGACGTTTATACTTCAATGAAATCACCTCGCAGGAAAACATGGAACAATCTACAGAGAAAAATCATCTTCAGAATACTCAGGCAGCGGGCGTGGGCGCTTGGGTATTCGTTTCAACGGCGCATAACAGAATTTTCTGCAGCTGTAATAGGGGGATACAATCCCTTTTTTGCTGCACAAAATCATGGAACCGTCGGAAGAGAGAGAACCATTTTCACAGTAAGAACAGGAAGGATCAATATTGCGGCCAAATAAACCGCTCTTTAACAACAGATTTGCCATACGGTTTCCCCCAAAACACAATTGCATCAACCCGGCCATGCACCGCAAAACATCCATTTCACAAGATCGGGATATTTGTGAATCCGGGACATGGCGGATTAATAAGCTTCTTTCTATTTATATTATCAAAAGGTGTGCTGAAAATCTATGGATATTTTGAAAATTCATGTAAGAAATTGTTGGAAAGTTATCTATCCGTTTCATTATCTTCCAACGTTAGAGCAGCGATGGCGCACACGCCGAGCAGGCAGATGGTCATAGGTGTACTTACGCTGGAAGAGTGCAGTACCGGTGTGGAGCCAATATAAGCCCAGCTGGCAACTGCATCGCTCTTTCCTAGGAGTGATCCAAAGCAAAAACGAAGCAAAGCATACCATCCTGTTGAGAAAATTCCATTGATCAGCCGCCAAAAAAGTATTTTGGCAGGATCCACAGGGGCGCCAAATCCGGAAATTACCTGACAGACGACCGAAATTCCCGAGAAGGAGAGGAAAAACGCGGCGAACAGCTCCCCGGTGATGGATGGAAGCTGAGAGGCGGCAACACAGCCCTGGGTGACCTCCAGCAAACCGGATACCAGTGTGCTTCCCCACACCCCAAGCTGGCTGCAGATGGGTTGCAGCAGTGCGGTGATGGCGGAGAACAAAACGATGAAAGCAGAAAGCGTCAGCATTCCTGTAGCACTTTCCCTGACGGCTGTGACCATTGCACCGGTAAGGGAAGGCTGAGAGGGTTGGGATTGCTGGACGAGCTCTGGGATCGGATGATGCCTGCCGGTCCAGATACCGGCCGTCACAGAGGCCAAAAGGTGGGCAGACAGCAGCAGGATACCGATTCCGGCGTTGCCAAACAGCCGGACTCCCACCGCCGTAAGGACAAAGGATGGCCCGGCATTGATGCAAAAACAAAGCATCCGCTCTGCATCCTGCCGGGAAAGCTTCTGCTGCTGCATCAGACGGGCAATCATCCGGCCTCCGACCGGATATCCGCCGATCAAACTCATCAAGATGCAGGCGCCGGTTTGCTGTGGCAGACGGAAAAGATATCTTGTCACTGGGAAGATAGCGCTGGAGATGCGCTGTGCAAAACCGCTTGCCATCAAAAAGGAGGTGAAAACAAGAAAGGGAAACAGGGATGGAATCACCACTTCCACACAAAGCTGCATTCCATCCCGAATCCCTTGACTCACCATACTGCTTCTGGAAAGCAGCAGATATGCAGTCAAGACGCTAAAAACCCAGACGGAAATCGTTTTTTTTGAGGATGCTGTATTTTTCTGACAGATATGGCCATATGTTCTCCCTCCGCCGGCGTATATTTTTACTTCTATTGTATCAGCAACTCGACACAGATATAACAGGGAAAATATTGCCGGGACGCAAAAGAAAACCGGTGATCTGATTTAGGATGATGGCTGTAGACGCATTTTGGCTTTCCCTGGTGCATAGGATAAAACGGTATCGCAAGCCAGGCGGCATGGCAATGTATTGGAAAAGGCTGGTGGTTGTTTTGAAGAAACAGAAAAACGGAAGAGAACCTTTTCATCGGGAAAGTCAGCTGGCCAAAATGCTGGATATTCCCATGCAGGTGCTGCCGCAGGTTTTTCATCTGGATATGTCCGGCAATCGGGAGGCAGTGATTGTGGGATGTGAATCGATACGGGAATATGCGCTGGGATGTATTACGATAGGAGCGGGGAAGTTAGCGGTCCAGTTTTGCGGTGATGCACTGCAAATTCGCAATATGAATGAAGGAACCATCGTGATTGAAGGGGAGATTCACACCATACATTTTGAGACGGTTGAGCAACCTACCCAGCGGTAGAGCGTTTGGGGGAAAGGGGAGATAACGGGTGCTGGTTACAGGCATGTTCCGATGGCTGATCGGTTCTGTTGAGCTGGAGGCGGTAGGAGGTTTTCCGGAACGTTTTGTCAGTCTGATGGGCGGAGAGGGTTTGACAGCCCAATCTTTGTATCCCACAGAGATCGGCCTTCACGCTGCGGTGCGCCCCGGAATTTACCGTCGGCTCAGACCCATTGCCAGAAAAAGCGGTATGCGTATCCGAATTGTTGGAAAAAAAGGATTTCCTTTTCTTGTACAGCGTTATCACCGGCGCACCGGTATCCTAATCGGGATGATCGCGCTGTCAGCCATGCTTATGTTTTTACAGCTGTTTGTCTGGCGCATCGAGATCAATGGCTGTGAGACGCTGGATCCACAGCTGGTTATGGAGAAATTGGACGATCTGGGAATCCAGACGGGGACGTTTGTGCCTTCCATCGATGCTTGGCACAGTGAGCGGCAGATGCTGCTGCAGATGCCTCAGTTGTCGTGGATTGCCATCAATATTCTGGGAAGTACCATCGAGGTGAATGTTCGGGAACGGGTGATGCCGCCGGTCACCATCGACCGCAATACCGCGGCCAATGTGATTTCCAGTGGGGTGGGTGTGATACGGGAGATAGAGGTCTACCATGGACAGCCGTTGGTTCAGGTGGGGGAAGCGGTATGGGAGGGCAGATTGTTGGTAGCCGGTATCTATGAGTCCAATCTGCATACCATTGTCAGTTATGCCCGGGCCAAGGTAATTGCCCAGGTGGAGGATTCTCTCACGGTAACAATCCCGCTTCAGCAAACGTTGGAACGGGCTACGGGAAAGACGGTAAAGAGATATCATCTGCAGCTGGGGGATACTGCTCTTACCCTCAATCCTTGGACCAAACTGCCGCAAAATGCCTGGATCTCACGGCAAACGGTTTTGGATCGCTGGAAGCTGCCCGACTGGTTTTGGCTGCCAAAGCTGGTCGTCGATGTCTATGAGCAGTGGGAACCGGTGCAGATTACCTATACAGTGCAGCAGGCCAAGAAGGAAGCCATTGAGCAGTTGGAACGGCAGGAGCAGAGCTATTTTGGGGAGGCCGGATACCTGGAGAGAAGTCTTAACGGCAAGGTGGAAAACGGTGCTTATCATCTGACCGCCCAGTATCAGTGCCTGCGGGATGTGGCGCAGACCCAAGAGGTTCTCTTAGATCAGCCGCAATAAACGATTCACAGTTGATCTATGCAAGTAAATTTATCAGCCGATGTGGGATTGACTTGTCACTGTTCGCGCAGGTATGCTATAATTTGTTATCCGGGGGTAGTTTCCGCGGAGTATGGCGGTGGCCTTCGAAACATAACTTTTGATGCTCACAAGAAAATTTGGATGCGTCCCAAATAAGGAAGTAAAATAACGGTGGAGGCGTAAAAAAATGCTAAAGAAATATTTGGAGACCGGAAAGATCGTGACAACCCACGGCCTCAAAGGAGCGGTAAAGATATATCCATGGAACGATGATCCGGAAGAATTACTGGATTTTGACCGACTGTATCTGCGCAAAGGGGAGACCGCTCTCGAGGTTGAGGACGGTTGGGTGCAAGGGAATATGGTGGTTTTAAAATTTGCCGGTATCGATACCATTGAGCAGGCGCAGAAGCTGCGGGGAATGGTGTTGTATCTGGATCGGGATGACGTGGAGCTGGAGGAGGGCCAGCATTTTGTGCAGGATCTTTTGGGAATGGAGGTAGTGGACGCCGACGACGGGCACGTCTACGGAAAATTGACCGACGTGAGCAAAACCGGAGCCAACGATGTATATCACATCACCTTTCCCGATGGAAAGGTACATTTGATTCCCAAGATCCCTCAAGTGGTGCTGGAAATCAACGTGGAACAGGAGCGGATGGTGATTCGGCCGCTGAAAGGATTGTTTGATGATGAGAATTGACATTGCCACGTTGTTTGTGGAAATGTGTGAGATGGTATGCAGCGAAAGCATTGTGGGGAGAGCGCGGCGCGGCGGATATCTGGATCTGCGGTTTCATCAGATTCGGCAGTATACCACCGATAAGCACAACCGGGTGGACGATACCCCCTATGGCGGCGGCATGGGTATGCTGATGCAGGCGGACCCAATTTACCGCTGTTATCAGGCGGTTACGTCACAGCTTCCAGCGGAAAAAAAGCCTTATGTGATCTATATGTCCCCGCAAGGCCATACCTTCACCCAACAAAAGGCAGTGGAACTGTCCCAAAAGGAACATCTGTTTATCCTTTGCGGTCATTATGAGGGTGTGGATCAGCGGGTATTGGATGAGATTGTGGATGAGGAAATCTCCATCGGCGATTATGTGCTGACCGGCGGAGAATTGGGAGCGCTGGTGGTCACCGATGCGGTTGCGCGGCTTTGTGAAAACGTGTTGGCAGATGAGGTTTGTTTTACCGATGAAAGCCACTATTCCGGACTGCTGGAATATCCTCAGTATACCAAACCGGCTGTTTGGCATGGACGTGAGGTGCCTTCGGTGTTGCTTTCGGGGCATCATAAGAACATAGCGCTCTGGCAACATCAAAAGGCGCTGGAGAATACCTGGCGCAAGCGCCCGGATATGCTGCGCAGCTATCCGCTCACCCAGCAGGACAAACAGTATTTAAAAATGCTGGGATGGGAAGAAAAGTAGAACAGCTGTCATCTTATGCGGAATAAAGCCGTGATTTTGGGGAAAAGTATGGTCAATTGGGCATGGCAAAGCGCAGGATATCTCTCGAGAACCAATAAAAAGTGTGTAACATGCTGATAATGTTGAAAACTTTATAGAGAAAGTGCACAATCCAACTCTTTTTTTAATGTGGTTATCTATAAAACAAGCAGAATTTACCACTTTCCGATCAAATTCCGTTGACGAAATCGGGTTCGTTGCCTATAATAATAGTGTCTCGACGAGTTACGGCAATTTGATACCGCAATTTAGGTATGAGATGTCCGGAAGGCTGCGCTGAGGCAAGCAAAAATAACGTTTGCTTGACGCTTTTGAAACGAAATTTAATGATTTGTTACGGGAGAGAGTGTAAGATGTTTGTAAAAGACGTTATGGTTCAGAATCAGGTTGGCCTTCATGCACGTCCTGCTACTTTTTTCATTCAGAAGGCAAATGAGTTCAAGTCCTCCATCTGGGTTGAGAAAGAGGAGAGGAGAGTTAATGCAAAAAGCCTGCTGGGTGTCCTGTCGCTGGGTATTGTCGGCGGTACCCCCATTCGCGTAATTGCGGATGGTTCTGACGAGCAGGAGGCTGTGGAGAGCCTGGTTAAATTGGCAGAGTCCGGTTTTACTGAGTAATCTCTGAGATTTTGGACAAGCTAAATATTCCGTCACGTAACAATGCGTCGCCTTCAGATTGGGAGGCGGCGCAGTTTTTTTAAAAACCTTATTTGAGAGAGCGGCTGTGAAAGGAGGATATGCATATGCCGGATAGAACGCAGGTGAACGAAAGGATCGGTTTTCTGGCAAACAAAGCGCATCAGCTGCCGTTGGAGCCAGGGGTCTATTTGATGCGGGATCACACAGGAAAGATCATCTATGTAGGAAAAGCCAAGGCGCTTCGCAACCGGGTGAGCAGCTATTTTCGCAGCCTGGAAAAGCACACCGAGAAGGTATTTCGCATGGTGATGAATGTCTGGGATTTTGACACCATCATCTGTGATAGCGAGTTTGAAGCGCTGGTTTTGGAATGCAGCCTGATTAAGCAGCATAATCCGAAATACAATATCCTGCTCAAGGATGATAAGGGATATCATTATATTCAAATCTGGCCAAAAGAATGGAGCCGCATCACCGCCCAAAAGAGCAAGCCGCAGGAGGGCGCAAGGGTGATAGGACCATATACCAGTTCCTATGCGGTGACCCAGACGGTGGACGAGGTCAATCGCATCTTCTGTCTGCCCACCTGTAGCCGGAAATTTCCGCAGGAGTTGGGAAAAGGAAGGCCTTGTCTAAACCATCATATCCATCTATGTATGGGGGTTTGTACCGGGAAGATATCCTTACAGGAATATCAGCAGACAGTGGAGGAAGCCATAGCGTTTATCCAGGGCGGTTCCGGCAATACCCTCAAACAGCTTCAGCAGCAGATGGAAGCTGCGGCCGAAAATTTGGAGTTTGAGAAAGCCGCTCGTTATCGGGACCGTATCAACGCCATAAAAAAGATCCAAGAGCATCAAAAGGTGGTGTTCACCAAAACCGAGGATATGGATGCGGTGGCGTTTGCTCAGGACGGAGAACAGATCTGCGGGGTAATCTTGAAAATCCGGGAGCAAAGGCTGCGGGATAAACAGGAATTTCTGTTGGGAAAAGGGGAAGCTTTGACGTTGGCCCAAGCTCGACGGGAGCTGGTAATGCGCTACTATGCTTCGGGCAGTGAGGATATTCCCAAAGTTGTCGCCATCGATGAAGATTTTGAGGATCGGGAACTGATTGAGCGGTTGCTGCGGGAGAAGTCGGGGCATAAGGTGGAGCTTTATATTCCTCAGAGAGGCGACAGCCGCAAGCTGGTCGATATGGCCCGCAACAACGCCTCTCAGAGATTGGCCCACGACAAACCGTATTCCAATCGGGATTTGGCTGCGCTGGATGAACTGGCCCGGCTTTTGGGCCTTGCCCAGCCGCCCAAATATATTGAGGCATACGATATCTCCAACATCGGTTCTGCTACCGTGGTGGCAGGGATGGTGGTGTTTGAAGATGGGCGTCCGCTGAAAAATGCGTATAAACGTTTTTCCATCAAAACCATCACTGGTACCGATGATTATGGTTCCATGCGGGAGGTGATTTCCCGCAGGTTTACCCATTACCTACAGGAGAAAGATCTTCCTGAAGGGCAGGGCAGTACCTTCGGCCGATTGCCGGACCTAATTTTGCTGGATGGAGGAAAGGGCCATGTGGCAGCAGTACAGCCGCTGCTGCGGGAGATGGGGATTTCGGTGCCGGTTTTCGGTATGGTAAAGGATGACCGGCACAAAACCAGGGCGATTGCCATGGACGGAGGAGAGATCTCAATCTTTTCTTATCGCAGCGCGTTTACGCTGGTCTCCAAAATCCAGGAGGAGGTACACCGCTTTTCCATCGCCTATTCCAGATCCAAACACCAGAAAACGGGTTTCGCTCTTACCTTGACTACCGTGCCGGGCGTGGGGAAAACCAGGGCGCAAAAACTGTTTGCGCATTTTAAAACGGTGAAGGCCATGCGGGAAGCCACCCTACAGCAACTGGAACAAGCGCCGGGAATGACCAAACCGGTTGCCCAGGCCCTTTATGCTTTTTTGCACCCAACGGAGGAGGCGGGGCAGCCAGAAGAGCAGTCCGTTTCTGGGGAGCAGGGACAATCGCAGTAAATTGCCGGCTTTTTCCCGCATTTGGTTGACATTTGCCGTGTTTTGAAAGATAATAGAACTGGCGCTTGGACGGATACCGTGCAGGTGTCCAATTTCTCATTTGGAAGGACTATGATTATGAGAGTAACCACCGGATCTGCCAGAGGCAGGAATCTCAAAGCTCCCCCTGACAGCGATGTTACCAGACCAACCTCAGATATGACCAAACAGGCGATGTTTAATATCGTTCAGTTTGAGGTAGAAGGCGCAGAGGTATTGGATCTGTTTGCCGGTTCCGGCCAGCTGGGGATTGAAGCCCTGAGCCGTGGGGCGAAACAGGCAACCTTTGTAGATAACAGCAGAGAAGCCCAGCAAACCATTGTGGAAAATTTGCAGCACACAAAGCTGCTGCCGCAGGCCCGTCTGATCTCCACTGATTTTGTTACCTTTCTTTCCCGTGGGCAGAATCTTTTTGATATAGCGTTTTTGGATCCCCCTTATCAGAAAAAGATGATCGATGCAGCGCTGCCGCTGGTTGCCCGCAGGATGCGGAAAACCGGTGTGATTCTCTGTGAAAGCGAGAATAATGAGGTGCTTCCGGACGCCGCGCAGGATTTTGTCAAGGTAAAGGAATACCGTTACGGCCGGGCAAAACTGACAGTATACCGTTGCCCTGTGCAGGAGGAGTAAGGCGGAAGCATTCGCTTGTATTTTCCGGGAAATGTTCCGTATGTTCGTCATACAGCATGACAATTTGTATTTACAGAAAGGGTATGACACAATATGACCATAGCCGTCTGTCCGGGCAGCTTTGACCCGGTGACAAAAGGACATCTGGATATTATACAACGTGCCAGCAAAATGTTTGATAAGGTGATTGTTTTGGTAATTGTCAATCCGGACAAACATCCCACCTTTACCACCGAAGAGCGGGTTGAGATGCTGCGTGCCTCGGTGAATATCGATAATGTCACGGTAGATTCCTATTGTGGTTTGTTGGCAGATTATGTGCGCAAAGTAGGTGCGACGGTGATTGTCAAAGGCCTTCGCGCCACCACCGATTTTGAATATGAGTTTCAGATGGCTTTGACCAATAAAAAGCTGGCGCCTTTTGCTGAAACGATCTTTTTGATTACTGCCG
The DNA here is from genome assembly GCA_002305685.1 of Ruminococcaceae bacterium UBA1405. GTDB lineage: Bacteria > Bacillota > Clostridia > Oscillospirales > Ruminococcaceae > UBA1405. The sequence continues at coordinate 23,230 of DBQB01000009.1, read as the reverse complement.
CCCATAATATGTATTTGAGTTCCAGCGTCGTGCGCCAGGTGGGCAGCTTTGGCGGTGATATTTCCGGGTTTGTGCCGGAACAGGTACGGGAAAAGATTGCTGGCCGTCTGTGTCCCGGTAAGGATCACGTTTGACAGGTCGGCCTTTTGTGATGAAAAAATGGGCGCATAGTACAATGCGCAGAAAATAGCTGCTGTGCCATCGGCACTGGACGAGTGCGTTGCAAAGGAGGCATTTCTATGAATATTGAAGAAATTTTGGAAGCAATGGATGAAATGTTGGAGCGTGCCTGGAGTCTTCCTCTGACCGGCGGACGCTGTGTGGTGGATGCGGTGAAGGTGCGTGATCTGATTGAAGAGATACGGCTGAATCTGCCCTCGGAGATCAAAATGGCAAGAGGTATTGTCGCCGACCGCAATGAGATTATCTCCGATGCCAAACGGGAGGCGGAGGCAACCATCCGCAAAGCGGAAGAAAGAGCCCGTGCCTTGGTTGCACAGGAGGAGATTGTCCGTCAGGCTCAGGAGCGGGCGCAGGAAATCACCTCCCAGGCTCAGATCAAATCCAGAGAACTGCGGCAGGCTTCCCACAACTTTAGTGATAAAATGCTGGGGGACGCGGAAGAAACACTGACACAGGCACTACAAAACATTAAGTCCACCCGCTCTGCTCTGAGAAACGCTTCGACCAATACCCCTCGTCTCAATAAATAAACATTTGATGATGTAAACGCCGGACTGCTTTGGCAGAGCCGGCGTTTTGTTTTGTTATGGAAAGAAGAAAAACGCGAAAAGGCTGGGAAAATCCACATCTCTGTCACATTATTAGTGCCAAACCCATACCATATAACAGCAGAGTCCGCCGGGAAAAGCGAAGGCGCGACCCTGCAAAGCATCTGAAGGAGTGATGGGAGTTTGGAAGGATATGCGGCGCAAGCCCTTTTGATGTCGCTTATGGCCGGAATGTCCACGATGGTAGGGGCACTGGTGATATTGTTTGCGCGGAAAAGCGCAAAGGTGGTGACGGCCTCATTGGGTTTTGCGGCAGGGATTATGATTGCTGTTTCCTTGGCAGAGCTTTTTCCTTTGGCGGTGGAGGAGATGGTTCCCATCCATGGAAAACCTGTGGGTACCGTCATGGCGGTTCTGTTTTTGCTGTTGGGAATGCTTTTATCGGTGGTTTTGGACCGCTTTGTGCCGGAACCCAAAATGTCTCCTACACAGATGGAGCAAAATGGCGGAAACGCCAGTTTGTTTCACGCCGGCTTCGTCTCTATGCTGGCGCTGAGTTTACACAATTTTCCAGAGGGTATGGCTACCTTCATTGCCGGGTATGAAAATCTGTCCCTCGGAATTACCATTGCGCTGGCCATCGCGTTTCATAACATACCGGAAGGCATCGCTGTGGCGTTGCCGGTCTATTATTCCACTGGAAGTCGAAAAAAAGCCGCTTGGTATACCTTTGTTTCCGGAATATCAGAACCCATAGGAGCGCTGTTGGCCTGCGTATTGTTGCAGCCGTTTTTGACCGGTGGGGTGGTTGGAGCGTTGTTTGCTCTGGTAGCAGGCATCATGGTGTATATTGCAATTGAGGAGTTGTTGCCATCCTCCCGACAATATGGATATGATAACTGGGCGCTGTTTTCCACAATGGCAGGGGTTTGCCTGATGCCTTTGACCAAAATGTTTGGCTGAAGAATGAGAAAAGGGTGGGTTGCTGCCCTTTTTTCATTCTTTCGCTGGGAAAACTGTCTTTTTTGGGAAAACATTGCAGAGCGGTAGGCGGCAGCGTTGATTTTGAAAAGAATATCAGTTATAATTATAGATAAACTACTTAATATTGGTAAAACCTTCGTACCAATGTTTTTCCAATATCTGATAAGATGTAAGAGAAAATGGCTGGAGATGGCCATGTTGTCGCTTTGGGGAAAGATATCGGAATGAGGGATCGTTTTTCATATTGCCGCACAGCGGATGAATTAGAAAAAGGGGAACATCGGGGAATATGGGACTAAAACGGTGGGTTTATGCTTCGGTAGATCGGCGGCAGGTTGAGCAGCTGAAGAAACAGTTGGCTTCTCAGGGAATACAGCTTTCCGAACTGGCGGTTCGTATTCTTCAAGGAAGAGGCTATGATGCTTCTGCGATTGCTGCGCTGCTGCAACCCTCGCAGCAATTCACCGATCCATATCGGCTCAAAGATATGGATAAGGCGGTGGAGCGTATTCGCGAGGCAATAGACAATGAAGAACGTATCGCAGTTTATGGAGATTATGACTGTGACGGAATCACCGCGACGGCGCTGTTGCGCGGATATCTGGAAAGCAGCGGGGCAGATGTGGTTCCCTATATTCCAACCCGTGAGGATGGTTATGGATTAAACCGCGCAGCAATCCGATATCTCTCGGACATTGGCATCACACTGATTGTGACGGTGGATAACGGCATCTCCGCCGCGGAGGAGATCGCTTACGCCGCAACCCTAGGGGTGGATGTTGTGGTGACCGATCACCATCAGCCGCCGGAAACTCTGCCCCAGGCGGTAGCGGTGGTGGACCCTCACCGGCGAGATTGTACCAGCGGATGCACCAATCTAGCCGGGGTCGGCGTTGCGTTTAAGCTGGCCTGTGCGCTGGAGGAGGACACAGGGGAAGAACTTCTGGAATATTATGGAGTTCTGGCCGCAATCGGTACGGTTGGGGATGTGGTTCCTCTGGTGGGTGAAAATCGCACAATGGTACAGCTGGGACTGACACAGATTGCGCAAGCGCCTTCGCCGGGAATTGCTGCACTGCTTGAAGTGGCAGGTTTGTCGGGAAAACGAATCGGCAGTGAATCCATCGCTTTTGGTATAGTACCCAGAATCAATGCGGTGGGACGGATGGGCGATGCCTCGGCAGCGTTGCAGTTGTTGATGACCGATGATCCGGATTTGGCGCAGGAACTCGCCACGCAGATAGACAGTGCCAATCGTCAGCGGCGGGAGATTGAAGCCAAAATTGTAACGGATATTTCCCTTCAGTTCCAGAGAGATCCCAGAGCGATGATGCAGCGCGCCGTTGTGGTTCAGGGAAAAGGATGGCACCATGGGGTGATCGGTATTGTTTCTTCCCGGGTGGTAGAGAGGTTTGGCAAACCATGCCTGCTGGTTGCGCAGGATGAAGATGGGATTTCCAGAGGTTCTGCCAGAAGTGTGGAAGGCTTTTCGATGATCGAGGCGGTAACGGCCTGCCAGGAATATCTGACTCGCTTTGGCGGCCATCCAATGGCAGCGGGCTTTTCTCTGAAACCAGCAGCGTTTGAAGATTTTCGCAGCGCCTTTTTGCAGTATGCCCAGCAGGTTTATCAAGAGATGCCGGTATATACCGTTCATGTGGACGCGGTGCTTGATCCGGAAGACCTCAAGGTGGAGACCATCAAGAGCCTGTCTATGCTGGAACCCTTTGGGGCGGGAAACGAAGCGCCGGTATTTGCCATACGGGGCGCTAAGATTGATACAATTACGCCCTTGGGGGAGGGAAAACACCTTCGTCTGCGTCTGGTACAAAACGGCGTGGGATATCAGGTTCTTTATTTTGGGATGACGCCCAAACAGTTTGCTTACCGGTGTGGAGATACAGTGGACGCATTGGTTTCGGTGGATGTCAGTGTATACAATGGGGAGGAGCGCCTTTCCGTTAAAATTAAGGATCTGCGGCTCTCGGCAATCTGGGAGGACGGGCTTGTTTCAGGACAGCTGTTGTATGAGCGCTTGATGCGGGGAGAAAAGTTAACTCAGGAGCAGGCCCGGCAATCCTTGCCTTCCCGGGAAGAGACCGGGACGTTGTACCGTTATCTGCGGGAGCAGAAGCGCTGCAATGACACAGACGAAATCCTTTATGGAAGGATGTGTCAGAGATTGAAACCGCATTCCTCTTACAACTTTTGTAAAATGCGGGTGGCGTTGGATGCCCTTGGGCAGCTCAAGCTGATTCAGCGTCAGGAAGGGGATATTGTTGTGGTGCCTTCTCCTCAAAAGGTGGATTTGCAGAGTGCCAGAATTTTTAAAAAAATACAGTCCATGATTACGAATACCATATCGCCGGACGAGATGGAAAGAGGGGGTTGTGTATGAAATCCTACGATTGGCCGGGTTTACTGGATGCCATTGAGCATTCCGGAAAGCAGTATAATGTGGATGTCATCCACGACGCATATCTGGTAGCGGAAAAAGCGCATGATGGTCAGAAACGCAAATCAGGTGAACCTTATATTATCCATCCAGTTGCTGTGGCAGGGATTCTCGTGGAAGAACTGGGAATGGATACCGAGTCGGTTACTGCTGCGCTGCTGCATGATGTGGTGGAAGATACCGATGTTTCTCTGGACGATCTTCGCAAACGGTTTGGGGCGGAAGTGGCTTTGCTGGTAGACGGTGTGACAAAACTGGGAAAAATCCCGCTATCTTCCCGAGAACAACAGCAGGCGGAGAATGTGCGCAAGATGCTGCTGGCGATGGCGCAGGATGTTCGGGTGGTGATCATCAAACTGGCGGACCGGCTGCACAATATGCGTACGCTGCAGTATGTGCCTGAGCAAAAACAAAGAGATACTGCCCGCGAAACCATGGAGGTTTATGCGCCTCTGGCGCACCGTTTGGGTATTCGTGCGGTAAAGGACGAGCTGGAAGATAAGTCACTGCGTTTCCTGGACCCAATTTCCTACAAGGATCTGGAAGACCAGTTATTGCTCAATAAAAGCGAACGGGAAAGCATTCTGGAAGACATCAAAACCCGGATTTTGCATCGTTTGGAAAAGGAATATGCCGCCACTGGTCAGAAGGTACCTTATTTGGAGGGGCGGGTTAAAAGCATTTACGGCATCTACCGAAAGGTATGTATGCAAAACAAATCCTTTGAATCGATCTATGATATCTATGCGGTGCGCGTAATCGTCGATACCTTGGAAGACTGTTATCGGGTACTGGGAATTGTGCACGATATGTTTCGGCCGCTCCCGGACCGGTTTAAGGATTATATTTCAACGCCAAAGGCGAATATGTATCAGTCTCTGCATACAACGGTGCTGGATGAAAAAGGGGGAATCCCCTTTGAGATCCAGATCCGTACCTGGGAGATGCATTATACAGCGGAATATGGTATTGCCGCCCACTGGAAATACAAAGCCGGTATCAGCGGAAAAGATCGGCTGGAAGAGCGGTTGGCCTGGGTACGTCAGATGTTGGAAAATCAGAAAGAGACTGGCGATGTGGAGGATATCGTTCATTCCATCAAAACCGATTTGGTGCCGGACGAGGTATTTGTGTACACGCCCAAAGGGGACCTGATCAGCCTTCCTGTGGGGGCTACGGTGATTGATTTTGCCTACGCCATCCATACCCAGGTTGGCCATCGCATGATCGGCGCCCGCGTGGATGGAAGGATGGTTTCACTGGATTATCAAGTCCAGATGGGCAATATCATAGAGGTTATTCTGGGTCCGAAGGATAAAGGCCCCAACCGGGATTGGCTGAATATCGTCAAAACCAACTCTGCCAAAACCCGCATACGGGCATGGTTTAAACGGGAGCGCAGGGAAGAGAACATCGCTGAAGGAAAGCAGACGGTGGAGCGGGAGTTTAAGCGCAATCAGATTGTCCTGCCCGACGATCAGATGCAGGAATTTCTCTCGGAGATCGCCCAGCGGCAAAAACTCAACAATGTGGACGAATTTTATGCTGCCATCGGTTATGGCGGAATTTCCCTTTCTCGGATTATGCCCCGTATCAAAGATGATTTTCTTAAAACTTATCGGGAGCCGGCATCAACCCCGGAAAAAGTGGCAAAAACACAGCAACCGATCTCCCGTGACCATAAAAAATCCAAGAGCGGTGTGATTGTGGAGGGATTGGATAACTGTCAGGTAAAGTTTGCCAGATGTTGCAATCCGGTTCCTGGCGATGAGATTATTGGATTTATCACCCGGGGATATGGTGTTTCCATTCACAAGAAGGACTGTCCCAATGTAAAAAATGCCATGAATGACGAGAGCCAGAGAGCAAGATGGGTGAACACTTACTGGAGTGAGACGGTCCGAGAGACTTTTGACGCCACGGTGGACATTCAGGCCCACGATCGTACTGGGCTGCTGGCAGATGTAACCATCTGTCTGAGCAATCTTCGGCTTCCCATTCGTTCGGTCAATGCCCGGGAAGCCAAGGATGATATGGTGCAGATCCAGATCACGGTGGGAGTCAATGATCTGGAACAGTTGAATCTGATGATTGCTGCAGTTCGCAGAATCACCAGTGTGGTTTCGGTCAATCGAACCGCTCAAAGTTAACATTTAGGAGTATTTTCGCAACCCCTTGGGACGCCAAAAAATGAGAGAGGTAGCAAAACGATGAGAGCAGTGGTACAGCGTGTCAGCCGTGCCGCCGTAAAGGTGGAAGGCAGTGTTGTGGGAGAAACAGGCAAAGGGCTTTGCATCATGTTGGGGGTAACCACCCAGGATGGGGAAGCGCAGTGCGATTATCTGGCGGAAAAGGTGGTCAACCTTCGCATCTTTGAGGATGCTGCGCAAAAGTTGAACCTTTCGGTTCGGGATGTGCAGGGAGAAATTTTAGCAGTATCCAATTTTACCCTCTGCACCGAAGCAAAAAAAAGCGGAAACCGCCCATCCTTTACGCTGGCGGCCCGTCCGCAGCAGGCACAACCGCTTTATGACCGTTTTTGCGAGAGATTGCGGGCGCTGGGTATCAAAAAAGTTGCAACAGGTGTTTTTGGAGCAGATATGGAGGTTACCATTATTGGTGATGGCCCGGTTACCATTGTGATGGATACCGACGAACACTTTCAAAAGGCATCGCATAAGTAAGATGAAGGCGATCAGGTTTGAAAATCCGAAGGATTTTCATCTTTTCCAAGATCTTTTCACAAACTTGCCATGATTTTCCGATATACTGAAACCGTGGAAGGATTTCCAAACAACAGAAGGTAGGGGCTGAGAATATGGATATGATTTGGCTGAAGGTAGGCGCTTTGGAAACCAACTGTTATATCGTATGTACGGCGCAAAAACACGCTGTGATCATCGATCCTGGCGCCAATGCGCCGCTCATCCTGCAACAGTTGCAGCAGCGGGATTGGACGCCGGTTTGGATTCTTTTGACCCACGGGCATCACGATCATACCGGCGCGGTTCGAGAACTGAAAACGCATTACCCTGAGATACAAGTTGCCATCGGGGCGTTGGATGCGGAGATGCTTCACGACGTCAACAAGGCGTTGCCGTTTACCCATCTTCCGGAGAATGCAATGTTTGTGGAAGACCGGCAGCTTCAGGACGGAGATACTCTCTCGGTGGACGAGCTAACCTTCCGCGCAATCCATACCCCAGGGCATACCAAAGGTGGGGTCTGCCTGATCTGTGAGGATGTCATGTTTGCTGGGGATACCCTGTTTGCCGGTGAGATTGGGCGCTGTGATCTGTATGGAGGCGACTACCAACAGATGAAAAAAACTCTGCGCAGATTGGCGGCATTGCCCGGGGAATATCACGTTTTTTCTGGCCACGGAGAGGATACCACACTGGATCGAGAGAGACGTACCAACTATTACATGAGGAGTGCAGTGGCGGATGCAGATTTGGATTGAAGGGCATGAATGCGGCTATGAACTGGAATGTCTGACAAAACTTTTTTTCAAGCAGAGAAACTGCCTGTGATAACCGTTTCGGGTATGCCTAAGGCTTTTTCCGGGGAAGATAAGGACAGCCTTTATGCAGGTGCCATCGGTATGACCCACCAGGAACTGGTGGAACATGAAAAGGAACTGTATCAGGACGTCACCTTTTTGCCGGATACCAGACAAGCCCAGGGTCATCAGTGTGATATCTGTTCCAACCGGGAATTTTGTGCTGCTCATTACCGCTTGGTGGTTCGGCTGTGCTATCGCGGCACGCAAAGTATGCAAACGCGCTATATTGTGACCAAACCGGGAATGTTTGAAAAGAGCATGGAATATCATTTTGGTCAGATGGTATATGATTTGATGCGGGAAGCCACCGGCCTAACCCCACCCTGGGGGATTTTAACAGGGGTTCGTCCGGTCAAATTGGTTCGGCGCTGTCTGGATATGGGGATGAATGAGCAACAGGCAGCGGATTATCTGGAAAAAAGATATGTTTCTCCGCATAAAATCCAGTTGGCGTTGGACACGGCCAGAAAAGAACGTCGAATGCTGCAAAAAGTTGAGCCTATGAGTTACAGCTTATATGTCTCGATTCCCTTTTGTCCATCCCGATGCAGTTACTGTTCCTTTGTCTCACATTCCATTGAGAAAGCTGGAAAATTGGTGGAACCCTATTTGCAGCTGCTCTGTGCAGAGCTGGAGGAAACGGCAAAGGTAGCCGACAGCTTGGGGTTGCGTCTGTCCACCATCTACATTGGTGGCGGTACCCCGACTACCCTTACCGCCCAGCAGCTTCGCCAGCTCACCGATACCATATCTCGGTGTTATCCGGTGGAGAAGGCTCTGGAGTATACCATCGAGGCAGGCCGCCCCGATACCATCGATGAGGAAAAACTGAAGGTTATTGGGGAGGCGGGAGCTACCCGCATCAGCATCAATCCACAGACCCTCAACGATCAGGTTCTGAAAAACATCGGCAGGAAACACACCGCACAGGACATTTTAGACTGTATTACGCTGGCGAGAAAACTCGGTTTTTCCAACATCAACTGTGATCTGATTGCAGGCCTAAATGGTGAAACCCCGCAATCTTTCCGAGAGACGGTAGATCGGTTGACTGCCGTTGCACCGGAAAATATCACGGTTCATACCCTATCGGTGAAGAGAGCCGCTCGGCTGCGGCAGGAAGGGGAATATCTGGAAGCGGTACACAATCCCGCGGCCGAAATGATCGAGTATGCGCAGCAGAAACTGGGGGAAGAAGGCTATATTCCCTATTATCTGTACCGGCAAAGAGATACTCTTGGCAATTTAGAAAACACGGGATACTGCAAACCCGGCAGAGAAGGTTACTATAACGTCTTTATTATGGAGGAAGTGCAGACTATTTTGGCGGTGGGCGCCGGTGCAACCACCAAGCTTCGTCACCCTCATGGAGAAGAGATCGAGCGGATTTTCAACTTTAAATATCCTTATGAGTACATCAACCGTTTTGAACAGATTCTGGAACGAAAGAAACAGGTGGTGAAATTTTATGAAAGAGTTCTCTGAACACAGTTATACCAAAGTACAGATTGCCCAGGTAAATGAACAGGCAGCTCAGGGAAAGTCCTTTTTTGCCGCGTGTGAACGTCAGTATTATCAACAGCTCAAGCAGGCGATTTCGCTTTGTCAGGGTCAGCGTCAACTGATTTTGTTGGCAGGTCCTTCGGCGTCCGGTAAAACCACCACAGCCCATAAGCTCGCCAGGGAAATTGTTCAAACGGGAAGGAAAGCGTTGGTTGTTTCTCTGGATGACTTTTATCTGGATCGGGATGATATTCCGCTGAAATTGGATGGAAAACCGGATCTGGAATCGGTTGCGGCGCTGGATCTTGGAGAGATGAACCGCTGCTTTCAGGAATTGTTCTCAAAAGGTCACGCCATGTTTCCCCGGTATGATTTCCCCAATTCCCGCCGTTCTGATCAGTGGCATGAGGTGCGCTGTTCCACAGGAGAGATTTTAATTGTCGAGGGAATTCACGGCCTGCATCCAAAGATTGTTGAGCTGATGGACGCCTCAAAGATTCTTCGCCTATATGTAAGTGTGCGAACCAAGTATATGGATGGGGAGGAAAACGGTCTGATTCCCAAACAGCTGCGCCTGGTTCGACGCATGGTGCGGGATAAAAAGTTCCGCAATACGTCTCCAGCCCAAACACTGAATTTTTGGGAAAATGTTTGTGCTGGGGAGAGAGAATATATCAATCCTTATCGCGATACGGCTGATTTCAAAATCGATTCTTCGATGGACTATGAGCCGGGTGTTTACCGGACATTACTGACGCCGTTTCTGCGGGAAGAGCTTCAAATGGAGCAGTTGCAGGATGTTGTTTATTTTGATGGAATTGACCATGAAACCCATGCAGAGCTTTTGCGGGAGCTTTTGGATGATCTAAACCGATTCACCCCGCTTTCCGCGGCAGATATTCCTGCCGATTCGGTGGTGCGGGAATTTTTGGGTCAACCGTAAGCGACAGCAAAACAATGTCGTTTGTTGGATGGTATATTTTCATGGTTTACCTTTACTTCCCATGAAAATTAAGTTATACTAGACTTTAGAAATGCATCTTATATGATTGAAACTGAGGAGGATGCCACAATGTTTGATTTTACCACATGGACCAACGTTCTTAAAGATACCGCTGAGAGTGCCGGGAAAAAAGCCGGAGAGGTTTTAGAGGTTACCAAAATGCGGGTTCAGCTTGCGCAGCAGAAGGCCGAACTCTCCAAAGCCTATGAAAAATTGGGTGCAATGGTATACGACATGATGAAAAACGAGGTGGATGATTCCAGCGCGGTGGATGTATGCGTGGATGAAATCGACTTTATTCTTTCCAAAATTCAGGAAATGGAATTTAAAGTCAATGAGCTGAAGAAGGTTTCCATCTGTCCATCCTGTGGTGCGGAGGTTTCTGTGGATGCCTTTTTCTGCTCCAAATGCGGCGCGAAAATTGAGCGCTCTGAGCAGACTGAGTCCGACGGGACTTGTTGCGATGCCTCTGTAGAGTCCGAAGAGGTAATGGAGGATACGGCCGAGACTGAGACCTGTGACGATGAGGCTGCACAACCGGAAGAGACGGAAACATCAAGCGAGTGTTGCGCAGCGGAAGACAGTGAACAGTCGCTGGATGAGGAAAAACAACCAGAATAATTGTATGATCGTTGCCGGGTTCATGTTTCTGCAATGAATAACAGGTGGTACGAAGGTTATTGCTTTTGTGCCGCCTGTTTTGCTGCAATCTCGAATTTGCAAAAATGCTAACGTCATAGCGGCATGATATCTTATGGTTTCTCGCTCTAGGCGTATATTTGATCCGCTGAGCTCATACAGATAGACGAGAGAACCAAATCCGGAATTTGGAAAAAAGGGTATCCAAACGAGAGAAAATGGGGTATAATAACAAACGCGGCGATATTTTGAGGTGCTGTCCCCATAGACTCTTCTGTTTTTGGCAATGCCTTGTTGGATGGGGGATGTCGTGTGAGGCGGTATGGTTTGCTGTTGGCACTGTTTTTCCCATTGGCACTGATGGGGTTGGCCTATTATTTATGGCAATCGGTAGCGGTGAGTGCATCGGTGTCAATTACACCGGATATGACTCCGGTGATTGTGGTGGACGCCGGTCACGGTGGGTTTGATGGCGGCGCTGTGGTGGGAAATGTGGTAGAGAAAGATATCAACCTTGCCATCAGTCTGCGTTTGCGGGATTTGATGCAGGTGTGCGGTTATCGGGTTTCCATGACCCGGGAAGCGGATGTCTCCACCGCCCAGCAGCCAAGCGGTAAGGCCCGCAGTCAAAAAGTGGAGGATATGCACAACCGGCTCCAGCAGCTGGAATCTTTTCCCAATGCATTGTTTCTCAGCATCCACCAAAACAAATTTCAGCAGAGCCGTTACAGCGGTGCACAGGTGTTTTATAGTCCCAACCATCCCGATAGCGAAACGTTGGCGACCTATATACAAAATCAGTTCAAAGCATTGCTGCAACCGGAAAATACCAGAGAAATAAAAAAAGCCGGCAGTGAATTATTCCTGCTTTATAACGCCAAAACGCCGGCGGTGCTGGTGGAGTGTGGTTTTCTCTCCAACCCACAGGAACGGGAAAAACTGATCACCCCTGAGTATCAAAGTCAGGTGGCGTTGACAGTGCTCAGCGCGACTGCGCAGTATCTCGCACAGCAATAGAAAGAGGACAGAAAATGGCAGCGAAAAATGTAAAGGCCAGAACCGTTTTTGTCTGCGGAGAATGTGGTTATGAGACGGTGAAATGGTATGGAAAATGTCCGGAATGCGGGGCCTGGAATACCTTCCAGGAGCAGATCCGGCATCAGACCCAGGGGACCCCGAAGGGTTTTTCCGGTGGAATCAATATGACAGGAACCATTGCGGGCGGCGCTTTGTCCAACCCTGCCCCTTCTGGAAATTATATTACTCCCAAAAAACTTTCCGATATCCAGGTGGACGATCAGGCTCGGTACCATACCGGCCTTTCTGAGTTGGATCGCGTGTTGGGAGGTGGCATCGTTCAGGGTTCTTTGATTCTGGTGGGTGGCGATCCTGGTATTGGCAAATCCACCTTGATGTTACAGATTTGTCAGCATCTGGGGCTGTCCTATTCCATCCTATATGTATCGGGGGAGGAGAGCGAGCGGCAGATCAAACTACGTGCCAATCGGTTACATGTGGACAGCGACAACCTTTCCTTGGTTTCTCTCACCGACATGGAATCGGTGATTTCCCTGATCACGTCCCTGAAACCTCAAATTGTGATTGTGGATTCTATCCAAACTATGACCAGCGGCGCCATCAGCTCCGCAGCCGGGAGCATTACCCAGGTTCGGGAATGTACCCAAATGCTTATCCATGCTGCCAAAACCCAGGATATTCCCATCTTTCTCATTGGTCACGTCAATAAAGATGGCGCTATCGCAGGGCCAAAGGTGCTGGAACATATGGTGGATGCGGTGCTGTATTTTGAGGGGGACAAGCATCTATCTTTCCGGATTCTGCGGGCGGTGAAAAACCGTTATGGCTCCACCAACGAAATCGGTGTCTTTGAGATGGGGGAGGAAGGTTTGGAGCAGGTGGAAAATCCTTCCCAACTGCTGCTGTCCGGAAGACCGGTCAATGTATCCGGGACTTGTGTAGCCTGTACCATAGAAGGAACCCGTCCGATCATGGCGGAGGTCCAGGCGCTTTGCAGCAAAACCGGCTTTGGAAATCCTCGAAGAATGGCTACCGGTTTTGATTACAATCGTTTGAATCTTCTGCTGGCGGTTTTGGAAAAACGCGGTGGACTGTTTTTTGGAAATATTGACGCCTATCTCAATGTGGTTGGCGGCTTGGAGCTGAGTGAACCGGCATCCGATCTTCCGGTGGCGATGGCGCTGATCTCGGCCTACACCAATCGTCCGATCCCGGATGATCTTTTTTCCTTCGGGGAGTTGGGTTTGGCAGGAGAACTGCGCAACGTATCCCATGGACGCAATCGGGTGATGGAAGCCCAGCGTTTGGGATTTACCAAATGTGTTCTTCCGATACAGGAAAAACGCCGGTTGGAGAAAAATGAGAATTGGTCTATCTCACTGATTGGAGTGGCCAATTTGGGAGATCTATTACGTTTGATGGGCGGAGAGTGGTCCCAATAGCAAAGTGAATGATGGAGTTCAACAGGTAAAACGGATATCCGGTTCTACCGGATATCCGTTTTTTATGGAAAGAGCGTTTTGTGAAGGTTGGCGATTTACTCTTCTCCCTGTAAAAACTGAGCGCCTTCCGGCCGAGGGATGTTGGGGGAAAGGGGTGGTTCCACCACAGGCGCGGGGGTATCAACCGGATCTCCAACCGGCGGAACCCGATACGGCATATCCGGATGGACGGAAGGAGTTTTTTCCTGATAAAAACTGCACTGGTTGAGTTGGGCACAGGTGACTGCTGCGGCACGATCCAACCCACAATACCCATCAGACTGGTACACACAATCCTTTTGACAACGAATCAAATTCATCACGCGTTTCCTTTCTCCGGATTGCTCCATTGGAACAAAAGCCGGATGTGATTGAGCCAAACGGTTGGCCGTAGCTATATTGTTTGAAAAAGGATATGGAATATGCATCAAGAGAAAGGTACCGTATGCCGGTCGGCACACACGAATGGACCTGAAACACACAACATTTTTCGCAGATTGTGAATGATTTTTGCCGACACACGAGCATTTTCTGCAATCGCACAAATCACACACAGTGATTCACACATTTCACACGAAAGAGGGTCAAAGACGATGCATTCTGTACACGGTACCTCCATGCAATGGTTATCCACACCCTCTCTGCCTACGAAACCGGTTGCCCTTTGTGCAGTATCTGCTCAGGCTAAATGGCTCAATTCAGTGTTCGCTCAGCGGGGGATTCAGGTGATTTCAGTTCCCTCTCATCCGGGCCTTCCAAAGCCCTGTAGCGGGCATCCAGATATGCTCCTGTGTCATGTAGGTGGCGTTGTGTCGGTGGTTGGAGAGAAGGCTACGGCTGAAAAGCTCTCTGCGTTGGGAATGCAGGTGGAATCCCCACAAAATAGGTTTGCTCCTCGTTATCCCAAGGATGTTCTCTTAAACGTTTTGATCATAAACAGATTTTTGCTGGGAAATCTCTCCCATGTTGATCCGGCTGTGCTATATTGGGCCAAAGAAAAAGGTTTGTCCCTTGTTCCGGTGGCGCAGGGATATGCCCGCTGTTCCTCCTTGATAGCGGACACAAACAGCATCATTACAGCGGACCCCTCGATAACCAAGGAGGCAAGAAGGGTAGGGATCGAAGTGTTGGAGATAACCCCTGGCTATGTTGTTCTTCCGGGATATTCGTATGGCTTCATCGGTGGATGTTGCGGTTTGGTGGCGCCAAATCTGCTGGCAATTTGCGGAAAACTGGATTCTCATCCAGATTATTTACGCATCCGTGCCTTTTTGCAGCAACGCGGCGTAACGGTTTGGGAGCTTCCATCTCCAGATGGAAGGTTATGGGATATCGGTGGAATAATACCGCTGGCTGAAAGATATTGCTGAAAAGTTTATTTTTTCGGCGGATGGATATTGACTTTTTTCATGAGCCATGGTATAGTACTAATCAATGGCAAAGAAGTGAACCAGTAATCCTTTGGCAATATCACAGAGAGCTTTTGGTTGGTGGAAAAAAGCATGGAGCCGTTGGATGAATACATCACGGAGCTGCCGTCTGAAACGGATGATCCGTAGTAGGATGGGCCGGGGATGCCCGTTATAGCGTTGTGGCATGTATGTGTCGAGAGTGGCTGCGTTTTTTGCAGCAATAGAGGTGGTACCGCGGAAATTTTCGCCCTCTGCAAGTGATTGCAGAGGGTGTTTTTATTTTACCTTTGCCGGTGGGAATCGCAAAGGCTTTCATAGAATCCAGAGTCGTCCTCTCCTTCGACAAATACGTTTCCAAAGTAGTCGGTATGCTTTGGAAAAGAGTCATCCAAAAGAAATCCTTATGAAAAATTGGAAAGGGGAAATAAACAATGACCGTATTTGAAGATTTCAAACGCCGTGGCTTGATCGCACAGTGTACCAATCTGGAAAAGGTGGAGCAAGCGCTGAACAACTCCAAAGTGACTTTCTATATTGGTTTTGATGCCACCGCCGATAGTTTGCATGTGGGACACTTTTTACAGTTGATGGTGATTCGCCGTATGCAGCTGGCGGGACATATGCCCATTCTGCTTTTAGGTACCGGAACGACCATGGTGGGCGACCCAACCGGAAAAACGGATATGCGGAAGATGCTCTCGGTAGAGGAGATCAACAAGAATGCAGACCTTTTTGTGCAGCAGATGGGCCGTTTTGTGGATCTTACCCCAGGAAAGGCCATTGTGGCCCGAAATGGCGACTGGCTGATGAAGCTCAATTATATTGAGCTTTTGCGGGATGTAGGCGTACATTTCTCTGTCAATCATATGCTGGCGGCGGAGTGTGTGAAATCCCGTTTGGAACGTGGTTTAACCTTCCTGGAATTTAACTACATGATTATGCAGAGCTATGATTTTTATAAGCTCAACCAGCTCTACAACTGTACCATGGAGTTTGGCGGAGACGATCAGTGGTCTAACATTCTGGGCGGCATTGATCTGACCCGGAAGATGACTGGTAAGGAAGTATACGGTATGACCTTTACTCTTCTGACCACTAAGGAAGGGAAGAAGATGGGTAAAACCGAAAAAGGCGCTCTGTGGCTGGATCCTGCCAAGACCTCTCCCTACGAATTCTTCCAGTACTGGCGCAATGTATCCGATGACGACGTGATCAACTGCCTGAAGCTGTTGACCTTTGTTCCCATTGAGCAAATTGAAGAGATGGAAAGTTGGAAAGATGCTCAGCTGAATAAAGCAAAAGAGATTCTAGCGTATGAAGTTACCGCCATTGTTCACGGTAAGGAGGAAGCGGATAAGGCTCTCTCCGCGGCAAAGAATCTGTTTGGAGGCAGTGGTGACAGCGAGCATATGCCTTCTACTGTATTAGATGCTGCTATCTTTGTGGATGGGGAAGCCTCTATCCTGGACATTTTGGTTGCTACAAAACTTGCCCCCTCCAAAGGAGAAGCCAGACGGCTGGTACAGCAGGGTGGCATTGCGCTGGATGATCAAAAAGTTACCGATATTGCTGCAAAGGTCAAAGCCTCTGATCTTTCCGGTAAGGAAATGATTCTCAAAAAAGGCAAAAAAGTTTTCCACAAGATTTCCTTATCATAAAGGTTGTTTCTACTCAGACTTTGATCCAAAAAAGAAAAGCCGCTGCTTCCCGAAAAGGGAGCAGTGGCTTTCGTGTATGAGCAATCATGAAGTTCAAACAGAGGCCCTTTCATTCACGGAAATCAGAATGTGGATTCACAGGAAACCTGGAATGCTTTTTCCAATGCGGTCACAGCCTCAAAGGCTTTATCTCTGGCCACCAAAACGGAAATATCCACCTCTGAGGTGGTAATCAAATAGATTTCCGCGCCAGAGGAAGCGATGGTATCGATTGCTTTGGCGGCAACACCGTGCATGGTACGCATCTCATCTCCATATAGCTGCAACTTGCAGTTTCCACTGCTGACCAGTGGGCGTAAACCGGGTACGGTATCCTTCAAACGATTGCAAAGAGAAAGGGCTTTCAGAAGATCCTGTGCAAATACTGTGAGAGAAAGGCTGATGGTACCGCTATTGGGAGCGGTTTGGGAGATCATATCGATATTGATTTGCGCCTGAGCAAACTGGTTGAGAATTTTTGCCAGACCAGTTGGGTCGGCAGAAAGATGATTAAAGGTAATAACCGAGATATCCTCGGAAAGGGTAAGCTTGGATACACCATTCATTTTAAGCATCTCATTTCTTTGAAATTCTCCAGGTTAAACGCTGGCAATCAGATCCTTCATACTGTATAAGCCACTGGACTGCCGTACCAAAAAGAGCGCAGCATTGATAGCGCCGGTAGCAAAAATTTCTTTAGACATCGCGGTATGGGTCAGGGTAATGAGTTCATCCGGACCGGCAAAGATGATCTCATGTTCTCCTACAATGGTTCCGCCACGTACCGATTGGATACCGATTTCTTGGGGTTCACGACGTTTGCGCACACTATGCCGGTCAAAAACATATTCTTTGGTATTTCCCAAAGCATCATTGATTTCATCTGCCAACATAAGCGCAGTACCGCTGGGGGCGTCGATTTTTTTGTTGTGATGTTTTTCTACGATTTCAATATCAAAGGAATCGGAGAGAATCACGGCAGCTTTACGGGCAAGTTCCACCATCAAATTGACACCCAAAGACATATTTGCAGAGAAGAACATGGGCGTTTGTGTGGCGGTCATCTTAATCTGCTCCACCTGTTCCGCAGAGAGTCCGGTGGTAGCTATTACAGCGGGAATGGCGTTGTGGGTGGCAAAGGCCAGCAGATCGGACAGAACAGAAGGGTGGGAAAAATCTATGATTACATCCGCTGTCACGGTGCACAGCGCAGGGGAGGAAAACACAGGAAAATCCTGATTGACGGTATCGTTCAGATCAATTCCTGCAACGATTTGGCAATCCTGACGCTTTGCGACGCTGGCAGCAATTACTTTGCCCATCGTACCGTTACATCCGGAAAGAATGATACGGGTCATTGAAATTCACATCCTTGCTATTTCAGTTCAGAAACACATCTTATTACTTCATGAGACCTGCAGCCTTCATCTGTGCAGCCAGTTTCAGGTAGTTGCTTTCAGAGAGGGAGTCCAAAGGCAGCCGACAGCTTCCGGCAGCAAACCCCATCATATTCATAGCCTCTTTCACGGGGATTGGATTGACATCGCTGAATAAAGCGTTAATCAAAGGAAGCATTTTCAGTTGCAGTGCAGTACTTTCGGCCGTTTTACCCTCAAAAAACAACTGACAAATCTGGTGTGTTTGTTTGGGGGCAACATTTGCCAAAACCGAGATGACGCCTTTCCCGCCCAATGCAAGCAGCGGAACAATCTGATCGTCATTTCCAGAATAGATGGTTAACTCCTCTCCACAGAGAGCTGCGGTCTGAGCAACGGCGGAAATGTTTCCGTTGGCTTCCTTGGTTGCCACAATATTGGGATGCTTTGCAAGTTCTTTATAGGTTTCCGGCAGGATATTCACTCCTGTGCGGGAAGGAACATTGTAAAGGATCACTGGCAGATCGGTAGCGTCAGCAATAGCGTTGAAATGCCGGACGAGACCGGTTTGGGAGGTTTTGTTATAATAAGGGGAGACATGTAGCAGAGCATCGGCTCCCAGATCGCTGGCTTCACGGGAAAGCCAGACAGCATAGGCTGTATCATTGCTGCCGGCGCCTGCAATTACGGGTACCCGCCCATTGGCCCGATCTACTACGGCTTTGATAACGCTGACGTGTTCCTCGTCCCCCAAAGTAGCTGATTCACCAGTGGTACCGCAGGCAACAATGGCGTCCGTCCCGTTTTCGATCTGGAAATCCACCAATCGGTTGAGTTCCTCGTAATTGACGGACCCATCCGGATACATGGGAGTAATGATTGCAACAGCTGAACCGGTAAAAACCGTCTTCTTCATAAAATCCATCCTTTCTAAACCAGCCAACATACAATTGATGGGGGTTGTATGTTGGCTGACCATGTATGGGTAAAGAGGCTTGCTGGTACTGCGTCTTGGTGGAAAATAACGGATCGCAATTAGTCCAGATAGCCTTTCGCTGCCAGCAGCTCTGCCATCAAAACCGCTCCACCGGCTGCGCCGCGCAGTGTATTGTGGGAGAGGCAGACAAATTTGATATCGTATTGACTATCCGGACGGAGCCGTCCGATAGAAACAGCCATGCCGCCTTCGCTGTCTCGATCCAAACGGGCTTGAGGACGATCGTTCTCCTCAAAGTAGTGCAGGAACTGCTTGGGAGCAGAAGGAAGCTCCAACTGCTGTGGCACACCTTGGAAGGCAGCCCAATCTGCTTTAATCTGTTCCAAGGTAGGCTTATGCTCAAATCTGACAAAGACGGCGGCAGTATGGCCATTGGAAACGGGAACTCTCAGACATTGGGTGGTGATAGCAGGAGAACAAGCATTTACAATTTTATCGCCCTGGATTGAACCCCAGATTTTTAAGGGTTCCTGCTCGCTTTTTTCCTCTTCGCCGCCGATGTAGGGAATCAGGTTATCCACCATCTCAGGCCAGGTCTCAAAGGTTTTTCCTGCTCCGGAAATGGCCTGATAGGTACAGGCTAGGACCTCTTTCACTCCATATTTGAGCAGAGGATGCAGCGCAGGTACATAACTTTGCAGGGAGCAGTTGGATTTTACTGCAATAAAGCCCCGCTTGGTACCCAGCCTTTTTCTCTGTGCCGGGATGATGTCTGCGTGCTCCGGATTCAGTTCCGGCACAATCATCGGTACATCAAAGGTGCCACGATGCGCCGAGTTGTTGGAGATAACCGGACATTCCGCCTTGGCATAACGTTCCTCTAATGCTTTGATCTCGTCTTTCTTCATATCAACCGCACAGAATACAAAGTCAACGGAAGCAGCGATCTTCTCCACATCGGCTACGGCGTCCATCACTACCATATTTTTGACGGCTTCAGGAATAGGGGTTGGCATCGCCCAACGGTTACCTACAGCCTGTTCATAGGTTTTTCCGGCAGAGCGGGCAGAAGCAGCCAGGTGAGTCACATGAAACCAGGGATGATTCTCCAAAAGGGAGATAAAGCGCTGTCCAACCATACCGGTAGCGCCCACAACAGCGACATTAAAATTTTTCATCACACAAACCTCACAGTTTTCAAAGTATTATGAAACGGCTTTGGCGGGACGGCAGCAGATCCCAAAAGAAAAGGCCGGTTGTGTAACCGGCCATCAAACAAATATCAGTGAAAAAGAATCAGAACAACTGTCACAGGTGATACTACTATCATTTACCTGTCGTTTAACCATCTGATAGTTCTTCATCACACCATTCGTATGATGACAGTTACAGCCCTGTTTGGGAATGCAACCAGGTGGACGGCTGCCAACCATCCCCTTCGGCGACTTTACCTTTCTTCCATGCTGTAACGATCTTGGCAATCTGGCATGATCTACTCATTAAAGACGCGCCTCTATCCAGTGTATGCTATTTCATTATAAAAATTGTAGCATGAGACATAGAGGCTGTCAATGTTTTTGACGGAAATTGCTTGCGTTTTGCTGTTTTCGTATAATATCCTATAAATTCGCGATAGGAGTTTCGCTTTTTTGTGTGGAACGAATAAGGAAACCGTATGCGGAATGCGATATAATTATTAAAAAGTACTGTTAAAAGAAATTGCTGTGCAGAGAGGACATCTTTTTCATAATCTGTAGAGGATTGTCCGGGTATCTGTAGGTTTTTTAAATTCAAAGGAGTGCTAAAATGCATACAAGTGATTTTTGGTTTGAGTTGCCTGAACAGCTGATTGCACAAACCCCCATTGAACCGAGAGATCATTCCCGTCTGCTGTGTATGGATCGCAGAACAGGGGAGTGTACACATAAACATTTTTATGACCTTGTTGAGTTGCTTCGTCCCGGAGATCTGCTGGTGATGAATGATTCCCGTGTCATTCCCGCACGTCTCATTGGAGAAAAGGAGGGAACCGGCGGTGCTATGGAATTTTTGCTTTTGGAGCAAAAGAGTAATGATACTTGGGAAATTTTGGTGCGCCCCGGGCGCAAAGCCAAGCCAGGCGCCCGTTTTGTCTTTGGTGCGGGCCTAATCCATGCAGAGATTCTGGAAGTAAAACCGGACGGAAATCGAATTGCCAAATTTTTCTTTGATGGAAATTTTTATGAGGTGTTGGATCGGGTTGGTAAAATGCCATTGCCTCCATATATTACCGCAGAGTTAAAAGATCAGGAGCGGTATCAAACGGTATACGCCAAAGAGCGGGGGAGTGCCGCTGCGCCTACCGCTGGGCTGCATTTTACGCCGGAACTGCTTGAAAAACTGCAACAGCGTGGAATCAATACGGCATACGTCACGCTGCACGTTGGTTTGGGAACCTTCCGTCCTGTCAAGGTGGATGAGATTACCCAGCATCATATGCACACCGAACGCTATTATCTTTCAGAAGAAACCGCCAATCTGATCAACGAAACCAAAGCAAAGGGCGGACGGGTGTTTGCTGTGGGAACCACCAGCTGCCGCACTTTGGAGTCGGTTGCGCAGAAATACGGTGCCATTCAGCCATGTAGTGGAGAAACGGATATCTTTATCTATCCCGGATACCAGTTTCGCGTGTTGGACGGCCTGATCACCAACTTTCATTTGCCGGAAAGCACACTCATTATGTTGGTGAGCGCTTTCGCAGGATATGAACACACCATGGCAGCGTATCGATTGGCAGTGGAACAACAGTATCGGTTTTTCAGTTTTGGAGATGCGATGCTGATTGTCTGATAAACCGGGCTAGCGTTTTGCCGTTGGATTTTTTAGAGTTGTAGCAGAGAATACAATATTTATTTTTTGTAGTGATCTTATTCGTTTCAAATTGGGGCGTGGAAGATGGGAAAGAAGTATACCATTACGGTAGTAGGTATGGGGTATGTTGGGCTGAGTCTCGCAACGCTTTTGGCAGAAAAGCATAGGGTGCTTGCTGTGGACATTCTGCCTGAGCTGGTAAACCAGATCAATGACCGGATTTCGCCAATTCAGGATCGCTACATAACAGAATACTTTTCTCACCCCAATCTTGATTTGACGGCAACTTTGGATGCGGTGGAAGCCTACCGCGAAGCAGATTTTGTGATTGTGGCAGTGCCGACAAATTGGGAGCCCACCATGCAGCGCTTTGACACTTCTGTTGTGGAATCGGTAGTCCAGCTTATTACCCAGTGCAATCCAGACGCATGGATTGTAATAAAGTCTACCGTTCCCGTGGGATTTACCGCCGAAATACAAAGAAAAACAGGAAACCGAAATATTCTGTTTAGTCCTGAATTTCTCCGGGAAGGTAGGGCACTTTACGATAATTTGTATCCAAGCCGAATTATTGTTGGAGCGGATATGACCGATGCAACTTTGAAAGCTGCTGCGGAACGGTTTGCTTCATTATTGCGGCAAGTGGCGTGCAAGCAGAATGTAGAAACTCTTTTAATGGGCTCTTCTGAGGCAGAAGCAGTCAAGCTTTTTTCCAACGCATACTTGGCGTTGCGCGTGGCGTATTTTAATGAATTAGATAGCTATGCTGAGAGCAACGGTTTTGATGCTAAGGAGATTATTAAAGGCGTCTGTCTGGATCCGCGTATCGGCAGTCACTACAACAATCCTAGCTTTGGATATGGAGGATATTGTCTTCCGAAAGACACCTGTCAGCTCCTATCCAGTTACGGTGAAGTACCGGAAAAACTGATACACGCTGTGGTGGAGAGCAATCAAACTCGGAAAGATTATATTGCTCAAAAAATTCTGAATCTTGCAGCGCAAAAGAGAAGCGTTCTCCGTGAGAAAGACGATTTGCGAAAAATCGTTGTGGGTGTTTATCGCTTGACCATGAAAGCTGATTCGGATAACTTTCGCAACAGCAGTATACAGGATGTCCTGTTTCAGGTCGGTAAATCTAGGGAAGGGATAGAAATCCTTTTGTATGAACCTTCTCTAACAAACAGCGATGAATATTGTGGTTTTCCAATTTGTCATGATTTATCCTGTTTCAAAATATCCTGTGATCTAATTGTTGCCAATCGCTTTCATGCGCAGTTGGAAGATGTTGTAGATAAAGTCTATACACGGGATATTTTTGGACGGGATTGATGGCTGAAAGTCATCTTTTAAAGTAGTCTTAACAAAAAAGATATCATCCTCCATGGAACTGAAGCAATACAGTCTTTCATGGAGGATTTTTTGTAAAAATATGCTAAATATTTATTTTAAAACGGAAATAAAATAAGACTAAAACAGTTATTTCAAAAAACGCAACTCAATATCAAAAAAAAAGAAGTAACAATGTATATTGTGAACTGCTCCCTGTCAAGTAG
>DBQB01000071.1 GCA_002305685.1 Ruminococcaceae bacterium UBA1405 | reverse complement strand
ACTGATTTCGGAGGGTAGACATTGTCATATAATGCTTTTGACTCTCTTAAAAACTCCGGGCTGAATAGAATATTCTTACTTCCTGTTTTCTCCCGGATACTTTTCGTATATCCAACCGGAATAGTGGATTTAATGACCATGATTGCATCAGGGGCATACTCCATAACCAGTCCGATTACATTTTCAACGGCGGAAGTATCAAAGAAATTCTTCTTGCTGTCATAGTTCGTAGGTGCGGCAATAATCACAAAGTCCGCATCTGTATAAGCCTCTTTCGCGTCCAAAGTAGCTGTCAGATCAAGATCCTTCTCAGCAAGATATTTTTCAATGTATTCATCTTGAATAGGGGACTTTCTATTATTAATCAGTTCAACCTTCTCCGGGATGATGTCCACAGCCATCACTTTATGATGCTGTGACAGCAGTGTGGCAATCGAAAGGCCCACATACCCGGTCCCAGCAACCGCAATCTTCAAATCTTTAAACTCTCTCATAATCGTGTTCTCCTCCCAGGCCCTATATCTTTACAGGTCCACAATCCGGTGGATTATTACATATAGAATTCTTTGTACCATTCAGCGAATTTTCGAAGCCCAGTCCTCAGATCAGTACTCGGCATAAATCCAAAGTCACGTTCCAATGTTGATGTATCCGCATAGGTCACCGGAACATCACCAGGCTGCATTGGTACAAGTTCCTTGTGAGCATCGAAATCATAATCCTCTGGCAAAACGTCAGCCCTGACCAATTCCTCGCTTAGTATCTGCACGAAATCCAGCAGGTTTTCTGGATGGTTATTTCCAATGTTGTAAAGAGCGTAAGGCGGCACTGGTAATCCATCTTCACCAGTAGCTCTGTCAGGAGCCTTAGCCATCACCTTTTCCACACCGGTTACGATATCGTCGATATATGTAAAATCTCTATTACAATTGCCGTAGTTAAATATTTGGATCGTTTTTCCTGCTCTCAGCTTGTCCGTAAATCCAAAGTATGCCATGTCAGGCCGACCAGCCGGACCATACACTGTGAAGAACCTAAGTCCCGTAGACGGAATGTTATACAGCTTTGCATATGCGTGAGCCATCAGTTCATTTGATTTCTTCGTTGCCGCATAGAGAGATACAGGATTATCCACCTTATCATCGGTGCTGTACGGTACTTTCTTATTGGAACCATAGACAGATGAGCTGGACGCATATACCAAATGCTCTACAGGCGTATGGCCTTCGTCATAGGAATGCCTGCAAGCTTCCAGGATGTTATAGAAACCGATAAGATTCGATTCGATATAAGCATCCGGATTAATGATGGAATATCGGACACCGGCCTGGGCAGCGAGGTTCACAACGATCTGAGGTCTGTACTGTTCGAATACCTTATTGACAAGTTCCTTATCCGCAATACTGTCCTTTACAAAAATAAAGGAAGGATGCCCTGACAGTTCAGAAAGCCTTGCTTCCTTCAATCGCACATCGTAATAGTCATTCATGTTATCGATGCCGATGACTGTCACATCCTCAACATCTTTATAAAGCCGCTTTACCAGGTTAGATCCTATAAAACCGGCAGCGCCAGTAACCAAAATAGTTTTGTTTTTCAAATCCACATAACTCATCTCGTGGTTCCCCTTTGTTTCTTATTTGCTTCTTAATTCTTTCTATGATCGAAATCACTGTGGAAAATCATTCCAGTATTCATAATATCTTCATGATTTCCACAGTTCCCTACCAGCCAAAGCAATCCATTTATCTCTTTTTCAGGTCATGTTTGTCCAATCAAAGCGATACAAAAATCTTGTTAAATCAGCCCCTGAAATGTTCATTTACACTCCATAACCGCCAACTATTTCATTTAGGGAAGGCACCTCAAACATTGAATACTTTATTGATTTCAATTAGCTTCAATAATCCCATTTGGATAAGCACCCTTTGCATATGGCAATCGCAAACAGACTCCTACCAAGCAACAAATATCATTTGGAACACCCTGCCAATATGTAACACACATTTCTCGAAAACGCTGATAAAATCAGCCTTTCTGCCATGTGGACATCATTCCAGCGAGCGTCATCATGCTATGACTTCTGCATTATAATGACCTCATCACTGTCTGCATCCATCTATCCAAAACGAATAATTTCATTCCCCTACCAGTCAATGACTCTTCCTACTTTCGCTTTATAATAGGTAGCCATCCCGCCAGACCCATTCGACTTTCGCTTTATAATGAAGAAATCACTATCAAAACGCTTCTACACAAAAACATCTTATTCAGTCAATTTTGATGTAGAAAAAGGTCATCATACCGGTTTCCTACGCCACTAAAAATTCAGGCTAACCATTATCATACAAAACCTTTGATTCTCTTCAAACTTCGGATCGAATAGGATGTTCTTACTTTCAGATTTCTACCAAATACTTTTTATATATCGAACTGGAATATAATAAAATCAATTATCATTCTTGTTTCCAGATTATCTGCTTTTTAACTAGGGCAATAGCACTTTTAACAGCACTCATATCAAACTATAACGTTACAATTAAGTTTAGATCCTTCCTTACCAGATTATTTTTCAAAATTCATTCTGAATAGGCAATTTACATTGTCGACTTTTTGAGGAACGAACTCCACATCATAAACCTTATGATACTGTGACAGCTGTAAAGCAATAACTAAAACCACATACCCATTTCCATTACGGAAACTGTATCCCCTGATTACAAAACCAAAAATCCAAATAAAAAAAGGAAGAACGGAGATCGAGAAGCCGCACTTCCCTTCACCGCATAGTGTAACCCCATCCATCATCAACGCCCATTTCTATCAATATTTTAAACTTTTAAACCAGTTTAGGGTAAGGCGAATCATTATCTATACAAAATCCTTTCGACGTATAACGGACCCTGATAACGTTACAAATCTATGCTGAATCTATATATTTACATGTAATATTATATCAATTATTGGATATTTGAAAATATCATGATCTTATTTCGGCATGCCGGTACAAAAACCAAACAACGCAAATTTTTGTATTTGCGATCTACGAATCACTCATGAGTGTCTTCTTCCGTCGCATAGTCTTCCACTTTTTCATAAAACAACGCTAAAATCTTTTGCTGCAAATCCTGTTGATCCACATAGTATTCCATAAACTCTTCTCCCTGCTTCGCTTCACCAGCAATATCCTGAATATCTCCAATGGAATAGTCGGAAAAACGATGCATCATCGTTGAAAGGGTTTCCACAGAACAATCGGAGAGAACGTACTGAAGAATTTGTGTTACAAGTTCCGGTGAAAAGGATAAATCTTCTTGCAAGGAAGTTACCTGCTGTGCAAAAGACAAGAGATACTGTCGCTGACGTTTCATACGGGATAAATTGGTACTATCTTCCAAACCTTTACGGGTACGAACATACCGCAAGGCCTGATCCCCTTGGAGAATAACGGTCTCTCCCTGAACCAAACTGTCATCGACGGTGGAAAAATCATCTAATACCGTTACCTCAACCCCACCAACCAAATCGTTGATATATGGAATTGCACCCATTCTAAGGGCAATGTAGTGATCAATCTGGGTATTTAATAACAAGGAGGATACTGCTTTCACAGAATTTCGGCAACTGTCTGTTAATCCATCGCCATATGTGTAGGAAAGGGCTAACTGACCAAATATCGTTCCAGCGGGTTGCCCCGTTACTCCTAAAACAGGAATTTCCGACATGGTATCTCGATTGATATGGAGAAATGCCACACTTTCATTTTCTGTGTCAAACACAGCCAAAAGGAAAAAATCTGCTTGTGTATCGTTGTTGTAGCTGTTGGACGCCTCAAAGGGATCCATTTTGTCCAACCCGATGAAAAGCATCGTTTGAAGATTTTTTTTGGGGATATAAGAGACGCCATCAACAACCATCAGCTCTTCTGATATCGTAGAAGAGGATGGCTGTTGTATCTGGTTGGATACAGCCTGCTGATGGCGCCCTTTTTCCCAAACATAGACTCCGGAAAAAGCCAGTACCGCAATCAAAATCAAACTTACCGATAGAAAAAATATTTTTAAATATCGTGCTTTGATCTGAATTTGCGGCATGACAATCCTCCGTTATTGACCCAGAATGAGTCAAATATTTTCAATTACTGTTTTTTCACTGCTTTGCGAGCACCAACGCCAAACAACGCAACGGCTGCAATTACCATAACAGCAGGCCAAACGCTGTTGGAAGCCTCTGCCGCCATTTCAAATTCACCAGCGCCGGTCTGGGGATTCAGTTCACTGGTTGCACCTGTAGACTGAACCGCAAAAGCAATGGGGCTTAAGCTGCTGAATTCAACTGTTACAGAACCGTTTCCATTGTTTTTCACCTTGGCAGGATCAATGGCTTCCCACTGATTACCGCTGAAGTTGTGCAGACAAATAACCGCCTCGTTACGAGAAATGCCCAAATCAAATACCAACTCAATGGAGTTTCCTGCATCCAACAGAGCTTTGGTCTGCGCATCGACAGTAACGTCAAACAGATCACGAACCACCAAATCTTCCACTGCCATATCAGGAGCAACTGTCGCCAAAACATCTCCGATGTCAGGAACAATATCCGCCAATGTGGTAGCATTCTGAATTTGCTGATAAGCGTTGGTCAGTGCCTGGGAAACCTGCTGGGACGCACTGTCCACACCAGAAAGAGGAGTGACAACAAGGGCATCGCTGGATACCAGACTAAGAGCATTGCCATTGGCGTCTAAGATCATGGCTGCGCCCTTATTTCCGTTGGCATCCTCAACGGTCATCACTTCAGGGGCTTCTTTTCCGGATACGCTGGGAGTAAAGGTCGCGCCCACAGTTAAGGTTGTAGAAGCGAACAATCCCAATGCCAAAAGTAGAGCTGCAATTCTTCTCATGGGTAAATCTTCCTTTCCATATTTTTTCATATGTTATCCTGTTCCTCCAGCCAATTACAGATTGCATCCCCATATTTCTGTTGAAGGACAGAGAGTGCAACATGGATATTGGGAGGACGAACAGACACATGATGACAATCTGAACCAAGCAGATGAATCCTGCCTTTGTCAAAAAGCTTGAAAGCTTTTCTTCTATTTGCTTTTTCAATAAAAAAGCTTGCATTGGATTGAATCAACACATTCAGTTCTTCCAGATCTTTCCAAAACGAAAAACGCTTTTGCAACGGGAGATATCTTTCTATGTGAGCCAACACCACCTGCACATGCAGATACTGTTGCAGCTGATAAATTTCCTTGAGCATACGATTGTTCCAAGACACAAAAGGTATCTCCAGCAACAAGAGGTTGGTTCCTTCAAGGGTTAATCTGGCGATCTCGGCACTTTGACTCATTCCCGTAAAATAGCGCACCTCTGCTCCCAGACGGATAGGGGGTAATAGTCCGCCGTATTGTTGCATTGCCGGTAGCAGATTTTCATAAGATTTCTTTCTTCGCTCTAAAAATTTGTTTGGCGCCTCGTCCTCTGCGTAATAATGCGGCGTAGCTGCAACCCATTTTACTTCCTGTTGTTGTAGCATACATAACATTTGTATCGATTCTTCTACGCTTCGGCTTCCGTCATCCATCTGCGGAAGGATATGTGTGTGAAAATCAACCATTACTTGCGTCCTTACCATGATTCGCATAGGCCTCATAACCATAGTCCTTTTTATAGTACTTTTTATATGGAGAATGTGCCGTCTGCGCACTGTTCATAACAAAACCGAGTACCTTTGCTTGAGCATGTTTGAGCTGTCGCATGGTCTCTGCAAGAAGGCTCTTGTCAACATAATCTTGCCGGACTACCACAATCATTCCGGAGGTTAACTTGGAAACAATCAGTGCGTCTGATACAACGGTAACTGGCGGTAAATCCAATAAGACATAATCATAATATTGCGAAAAATAATCCACTGTATATGCCATTCGTTTGGATTCCAACAGTTCAGCGGGATTGGGCGGCAAAGACCCAGCTGGCAATATATCCAGCTTGGGAATTAATATTTCCTTTTGAATGACCTCGTCCCCGGAATGAACGCCCACGAGTAAATCGGACAATCCTATCTGTGAGGTTAAATTGATACGTTTGGCCATGGTAGGCAACCGCATATCGCATTCAACCAATAAAACCTTTTTACCGGTTTCCGCAATGGTATAGGCCAGATTTAAAGATGTTAAGCTCTTTCCTTCGCCTTTCAGCGAACTGGTAATCCCAATTACCTTTGCATGGCCTTCGTTTTCTTCTGTAAAAGAAAAAGCCAAATTGGTTCTTAACATTTTATATGCCTCTGCCGCAGCAAAACTCCATTTATCGCCGATCATATTTTGCTGTTCAATAGAGACGTCAGCAAACAGTTTATCTTTCTGTGACTTCTTATTCCAAAACATCTTTAATTGCTCCTTTTGGAACTATTTGAGGATTGAGAGGAAAAATGCGTCCCCTTGTGATTGCGAGGCTTATCGCCATTTTTTGGCTGAACATCATGCCCCCCACGAACTTTTTTGCCCGATGACTCATAAGACTTATGATCGGAATAATCCTTGACTTGAGAGGTTTGCATAACCGGAATAACTGCCAAAATAGGGAGATCATAGGTATCAATGAGGTAATCTTCACTGCGAATGGTAGTATTGAGTAACTCTAATAGCACTACAATTCCAGCGCTCACCATAAAACCAATGAAGAAACCAATGATCGTATACTTTGTGATACTGGGAGAAGACGGATACGCCGGTACAATCGCATAATCGACAATTTTAACAGAACTGCCTTCTACAATATCGGAAATCTTTTCTGGTAAAACCTGTGCAATTACATTAGCGATCTTTTCAGCTTGTTGTGGACTATAATCTGTAACAGTTATCTCAAAAATTTCTGTGCCATTCACAGAGGTAGCATCAATCATCTCCACCAGTTCATCATAGGTGTAGGAAAGTTCTGCTTCTTCTATTACCGTATTCAGAGTAAGGCGGGTTTTTAAAATTACCAAATATGTATCCACAAGGCTCTGTGCAGCGGATAACTCGCCGCTGGAAATACTAAACGAAGTGTTCCCCAACGAAAAAGAAGTATTATTCACATACATGAGTGCAGTAGATTCATATTTCGGAGGGATCACAAAAGCTGCCAGCACAAAAGCCGCAATCGCTGAAACCACTGCCGTACCGCCCACTACCCATATTTTATTCCATATAGCAAGACACATTGCAAGCAAATCTATTTCGATAATATCTTTATCCTGATCCATCGATACTCTCCTTGTCTATAGCAGATTGTAAGGCTGACTGAAAATTATGAGAACATAACATCACAGTTTGGTAGAGACATAAGGGCATATAACATATTTATACTATTTTAAACATTAAATATTGCAAATATTGCAAAATACATTAGAATTATAGTTTAAAATTCTATCATTGTCAAGTATGTTAACAATCAATATAACTCTAATATTTTTAGGAATGTAACATTCCATAGAAATAAACACAAACATTACCATATTTATGTATATTATTCATAAAGTATTAACGCCGAGACATCAAATCGTGGTTTCAGGGCTTTGATAAAATCCCCCATGGTTATGGGAGTTTTGTCATAGAAAAATCTGAGGAGAACCCCCGATTGGAAACTGTGGTTTTTTCTTTATCCGCTCCTAAAAGAAAAAGGGATATCCACCCAGCCCGTGGATATCCCTTAAAATTTTCCGTTTCATAAGCCTATAAATATCAAATCTTTAGAATCCCGCCGACGATGACGACGACCGTATCATCCAAAGATATTCTTTTTCCTGTAAGGGCAAACCACCCATCCAGCCAATGTCTTCCCATCTTTTCTCACAAACAAAAGAAAAAGGACGATCCATCTTTCGATGAATCGTCCTAAGTTGGTTGCGGGGGCAGGATTTGAACCTACNNCCTTCGGGTTATGAGCCCGACGAGCTACCGAACTGCTCCACCCCGCGATATTCATTTTTAATTCATACTGCTTAATTATTATAAGCGATGTTCATTCCTTTGTCAATAGCTTTTTGCAAAAAAATAGAATTGCAAATCTTCCTTCATCTTCTATCCGTATTGACAAAGTCTATTTTCCTATTTATAATGAGCAAAGAATTGCGATACTTTGGGAATATGCATCGCTTTTTTGGGGAATGAGGTTCTCCCCCGGCACCGCCGAAACCGCTTTTGTAAGCTGATGACTTCTGTAATCCTACGGAATTCATTGGCTTTTTCCGACTCCTGCTTATAAATCCTACCGTTAAAGCCGATGAATTCTGCATTTTATGCAGTTCGTTGGCTTTTTTATTTTGTTGGGAGGTTTTGTCTTATGCTCCAGTCGTTGGCTCTCATTTTTCTGGTGGGACTGGCTATGGCGGCGATCTGTCAAAAATGCCGGCTGCCTCGAATCATTGGAATGCTGCTCACAGGGGTCGTCCTCGGCCCTTATGTTCTCAATCTTCTGGATCCATCCATTCTCTCCATCTCTGCACAACTGCGGCAGATCGCACTGATCATCATTTTGATCAAAGCTGGGCTATCCCTGAATCTGTCAGATCTCAAACAGGTAGGGCGCCCCGCCATTCTGATGTCCTGTGTGCCCGCTTGCTTTGAGATCCTTGCCTATCTGCTGTTTGCCCCACTGCTGTTGGGGATATCCCCGATAGAAGCAGCAGTGATGGGCGCTGTGCTGGCCGCGGTATCCCCGGCTGTGGTGGTGCCCAGAATGGTACAGCTGATGGAAATGAAATACGGCACCAGGAAAAGCATCCCTCAACTGATTATGGCAGGGGCTTCCTGTGACGACGTTTTTGTGATTGTACTGTTCTCCGCCTTTTTGGGCATGGCCCAGGGTGATGGAATCCATCTGGCCGATTTTGCACAAATCCCACTTTCCATCCTGCTGGGAATCGGATTGGGGGCATTGGTGGGATATCTGCTCAGCCTATTTTTTGAGACCGCTTATGCCCATAAACATATGGTGCGCAACAGTATGAAGGTCATTGTGGTGCTTGGAACTGCGTTTTTGCTCATGTCGGTGGAAGATTGGCTCAAACCCATCGTCTCTCTATCGGGACTGCTAGCTGTGGTGAGCATGGCCTGTGTTTTAAAGATGCGTTGTATCCCATCGGTAGCCAGACGCTTGTCTGAGAAATTTGGAAAACTCTGGTTGGCAGCGGAGGTCCTGTTGTTTGTACTGGTTGGCGCTGCCGTAGATATCCGTTATACCGTGGGAGCAGGCTTTCCCGCTGTCGCCATGATTTTGGCAGCGCTGCTGGTGCGCTCCGTCGGGGTTTGGGTCTGCCTGCTGAAAACTTCCCTGAACTTTCATGAGCGGCTGTTCTGCGTCATCGCATATCTTCCCAAAGCCACCGTACAGGCGGCAATCGGTTCGGTTCCTCTTGCTATGGGTCTTCCATGCGGTCAGCTGGTCCTCTCTGTGGCAGTGCTGGCAATCCTCATTACCGCACCGCTGGGCGCATTGGGAATGGATCTTTCCTACTCCAAATGGCTGACAAAAGAATCCGTATCGGAATAATCGTGATCTAAAAAACGGCCCTGCTGTCATGACCAGCAGGGCCGAAAAAAGAGCAGGCACAGCCAATAAAAAGTCTAATCCTCGTCACCGTGCCGGCATACAGCCTCCCGCAGCAGATTGAGCAGCATTTGCTCACAGGCGGGATCGTAGCAAGGATGTTGGGGATGCAGCGGCAGCACAACATCTGTGGTGGGGATAAGCCTGCCTTGCATCAGCAGTTGGGACAGATATACCCGCCGGCCATCTTCCAGCGTCACAGCCACAACAGGAACCCGCGTCAATCCTTTTCCGGATTGCACCAACGGCGTGACAGAACGCACCGAACCATGGCTTTGCCGGTAACCCTCTCCCAGATTCAGGCACTGTACCGGTGCGTCGGGATGAAGACTCTTTTGCAGCGCAGGGGCATCTTCCGCCAACAGTTTCACCTTTTCCCGAAGCTGTTGCTGTACGTCAGGGTTTCTCGTTTCTGTAAACTGATAGAATCCCTCCAGCTGGTATGCCCAACAGCGGTTATCCAAAATCTGCTGCCGATTTGCCCCCTTGGCCACCCATTCTTCCAAAAAGGCTGTTTGGGAAAGTCCCATAACCGACATATCGCAGGCCGGCACAATCAGTCCGCCCTTCAGTCCATTCCAAAGCCAACCGCTTTGCCGGTCCAGTCCGTTCCAAAGGAACTGTCCCTGTATGGTGGGATGGATACAGCTTTCCGGTTCCGCCAACTGCTGAAACCGCGCCGTGAGACCGGGAAACAGCTCCAAAGCGGTAACCGCTCCATCGGTCACCCGCTCCACACCCTGAAGATTTCCCATCTGTCCTGGAGCATAATATCCCTGGCCCAACAGCTGAGGTCCCAGCTGTAAAAATACCACGGGGATGAACGGATTGGTTTGCGCCAGCCTTTGTCGGTCGGCATCGGTCCATCCATGGCTTTTCCCAGGCGCCACCACCACGACATCCACCGTTTTGCCGCTGTCCAGTTCTGTCACAGCAGCCCCATGGCGGCGCAAAAAACCGGCCAGCTCCTCATCCTCTCCCACAATGGCCGCCGAGACGCCGTCCAGCGCATCGGAGGATGCCTGCTCCATGGCGCGAAACCGCCACTGGGAAACCACCGGATGACACACCCCCGGCTGGTCCTCTTCCAGCCAACCGCGAAAGCGATATCTTCCCGGCCGCTCCGGAATGGAAAAACGAATCCATTGCACCTCTCGGGAGTCAGGGGGAAGGGTAATCTGCAACCGTTTTTTCTCTCCCACCGGCTGATGGTCATATTCCCCGGTAACACAGTAGCAGATGGTCATGGTACGGGTTTGATCGGTCTGCTGAAATAGATAAACCGGCATTGAGACAAGAGAACCGGTGAGATAATTTCGATCCCAAACTGCCAGACTCAGGCTTACCGGTGCCCAAGCGGCGGTGGTGGCATCCCATACCGGTTTGGGAATGCCAAAGCGCAGCGGCCCCAAAAAATGATGGTTTCCATCCTCCGGGGAACCCAGCGCACAGAAAGGTGAAAATCCAGCCGCCCCAATCCTCCGCCAATATTCTGCCACACGGGCATTGGACTGGGTATGCAGCTCCAAGGTATCCTCCGCAGTATAGCCGCGACCCAAAAAACGCAGGAAGCTTTCCTGCACCGAAGGATATTTCCCCGGACGGCACTGGCCATCCAGATAATTCCCGCCAAACTCGTCCACCATGATGGGGGTGTCAAACTGCTCCGCACTGTGGTAGTATACCCCCACATTTTCAAACAGGCTCCACCAGTATTTATGAATATGGGTTACATCCCGATGGGCCAGTATCAAAGGTGGAAGTCCCTGCTCTGCCTCCTTGATGGCCGCAAATCCTCGCTGAAGTTCATCGCCCTCTGTCTCATTCCACAGGTGCAGCAGCACCACCGACGGGTGACGCAGCGCGGTGAGGAAAAACTCCCTCCACTGGCACACCAAACTGTCGTAACCTGCCTTCATGCCATGGAAAAAGCTCCACTCCAACTGCACCAAAACGCCATACCGGTCACACAAATCCAGAAAAGCCTCCGGCGGCGGCCCCAGATGAAAACGAATTCCGTTGCCGCCGTGTCCCTTGATCCGGAGCAGGATATTTTCCAAAAACCAGTTTTGATCGAAGGCCAGCTCCCGTCCTTCCGGATCCCGCAAAAACCGGTGCCAGACCACAGTGCAGGCCCGCATTGTCACAGGGCGTCCGTTGAGCACAAAGCCTTTTCCCTCGATGTGAAAATCCCGCTTTCCCCAGGTGAAGCGATACTCCCCCTCCACCGTTTCTTCCGGGGCGCCATACCGGATGCATACTGTGTAACACTGGGGATGGTCAGGACTCCAGGGATGGCATCCTTCCCCCAAATCCAGCGAAAGGGTCTTTTGCACCATCTCGCCCACAGGGCAGTACACCGTATCCTGCATCTGAGCAACCACCCGCTCTCCGTCCAAGATCAGCGCCTGCACCGGGAAAGCTTGCTGTTCCCCGCACCGGGAAAAAAGGCATCGCAGCTCAAGGCGATTGTGGGAAAAATCAGAAAATGCAATCGCCTGGGTCAACGCTGCACCTTTGGAGAAAAACAGCACCGGCTCATCCCAAAGCAGGGAGGATAGATTGGAACGCCACCAATCCGCCTCAGGAATACGGGAGGCGTCCTGAAGCGGCACATCCTCCAGCGACAGCAGAACAATCTCCAGCAAAACGGTACTGCCCGGCTTTACATCAGGGGAATCCAGAGGACACCAAAGCTGTCCCATACCGCCCTCCCTCCGACAAACGTCGCGCCCATTGATCCGCACCGTAGGGCAAAACCGAGCTCCCTTCAGCAGAAGGGTGCATCTGTCCCACCCGCCCTGGGGTAGAGTCACCCGATTGCGGTAGATCACAGGGCCTTGATTCATCCGGCACGGGTCTGATACCAGTCCCGGAACCCGGCAGGGAGCAAACCCACCCCCATCCACCGAGACATTCCAGCCCTCCAACAGAGACAGCGGCGACGGTATTCTTTGCTGCATTTCATTCACCCTTTCTTACACAGATAGATATCTTCGGGATATAGCACAGCCCCCGCAACACTCTGACGGCAGAAAAAATGCGGTATCGCTCTCAGGAGGGCCATACCGCACTGTTTTTTCTCTGTCATCTGAGGAAGGGCCAATTGGGGATGGGCGTTTGCTGTGGCTCTCATCGCAGATAGGTTGGACGGGTACCTTTGCGTTTGCCCTTATCCTTTGAACTCCGGCAAATAGCACATATGCACATTGCTCAGACCGCCGCGGTCGGTTCCAAAGATTACCGCCTGATCGTCAGGGGTAAAGATGGGATGGGGATGGGAATGCTGGGTCAGCCAGGAGGTATCATGCACACAGAGGATCTGCTGTTTGGCCAGTCCGTCCTCATATTTAACCATCGCCATATACCGTCCGCCGTCCTTGGGGCCATTGATCATATAGGCGCCGTCGGCAATGCCGTAGGTCTCGGTGGAGTTGACCTGTACGTGCATGGGCTTTTCTCCGGGAAGATACTCAAATTTGCGCATACCGGTGCCATCGGGAGCGATGAAAAGGTCGGCGCAGTGCCAGGGGGAGGTAGGAGTATCCCGGCGTCCGTACTGGGTTACGATATTGCCTTTTTTGGAGAAGAACTCATGTCCCGCCCGCTCCAGATACTTCTTGGTCTCCACAATGGGCCAAACCTCCATGGTCTGAGCGTTGACCACCCAGGTGCGCTGCACCAGATGCCAATGGCCTTCATGGTTAAACACCACAATATTTTTATCCACCGGGCTGGTGATGATATGGCTGATCCATTCATGCTCTCCCCAGATGGCGCGCGCGCCGCCGTTGAGCACATCCACCCGCATCACCACGCTGGCAGGACGGCGGAACAACGTTTCGCTCATGGAGGAATACAGCTTCCCGGTTACGGTGCTCAGCTCCAGCTCCTCGCTGTAGTTGAGGTCCACATACTGGCCGTCAGCGGTGATGCACAGTGCGCCGGGACCAAACCCTTTGGGCAGGGTATAATGCTCCTTGGTCTCAAAGGTCTTAAAATCCACCGATTTGAGGGTATGATCGCTCCAATAGTAGGCAATTTCCCGCACCCCGTCGATCAGCGCCGTCTGAAAATAGATTCCCGGCTCATCGGTCAGCTGCAACATATCGCCGGTAGCCACCTCCATGCTGTACAGCTGCCAGCTGCCGGTACGGTCCGACGCGGTCAGCAGATGTTTTCCATCCGCGGTAAAGAGCGGCTGGGTAAAATAAGGGTGCACCGTGTTGCCCTCGTTGTTGCTCAGACGGATGACCTCCACACCAGTAAATTCATCCTTATAGTGGAGGGGATGGCCTTTGTAAAGTTGTCCTACTGCCATAAAAAATACCTCATTTCTGTATTATTTTTCATTTGATCGCCTTGCCTATTCCAAGGCATCGGGGGATGTGGACAGCTCCTGCGGCAGAAGATCCACATTTTGCGTGATGACAAGGGACGGATCGCTGGCGAGCAGCCCTGTGCGGCAGACGCGGCTGTCCTTGAGAAGAAGGGGCGTAGAATCGGACACAGTGATGGCGGCAATTCCCGGAAGATAAGGCCCGCCTTCCAACCCGGTCACCGAGACATCGCTGCACCGATGCAATTCCAACAGTTCCCGCCATCCCTCTTCCCTGGGACTGGGCCGATGGGCCACCGTCAGATCCCGCACCCGCAGACGCTGCACACCGTCGGCGTAAAGCGCCGGGATGGAATGGGGATAGACGTTTTTTGCGGAAGGCTGTTCATCGAAATAACCGGAAGGCTGGGTACCCTGGCGTTTCATCTCCATTTGAATCTCGTTTAAGGTGACATTCTGGATGGCGCCCTTCTCATCGGCGGACAGGAATATCCCCGCCTCACAGCAAAGCTGGAGATGGGATACCGAGATATCCCGGATGCTGCCACAGTGACCGCTTTGCCCTTTTCTGGGACAGGCGGAGAGAAAGATCGGTTCCCCTTTTCCCCACCATCCCGGCGTATGGGGCCGGCCGGGAGCATCGGCATACCGGCGCACCGCCCCCACCAGATGGCTGATCTGCACCCGTTCCACCGTAGCACCGTCCCGTACCCAGATACCCACCGCCCGGGAACAGTCCTCAATGACACAGTTGGTGAAGAGAATATTGCGGATATCCCCATGGGTCTCGGTACCGATTTTGAGGGCGGAATCCCGGGAATACAGGGTACATCCGGTGATAACAATGTTTTCACAACTACCAAAACGACGGTGCATCTCCTGGGTGGATTTCACCACAATGGCGTCATCCCCCGTTTTGATGAAACAGTTGGAGATAACCACATCCTGACAGCAATCGGGATCGATGCCATCGGTATTGGGTCCCCGCACATTGTTGAAAATCTTGATGCCATCCACCCGCACATGACGGCATCCCGCCAGATGCAGCGTCCACATGGCGGAATTGCAGAAGGTCACATCCCGCACCAGGAAATGTTCCACCCCAACAAACAAGGTCATACGGGGACGGAAAACCTCCCGGTCAAACATCAGCGGGGATTCGGCAAAACCGCCGTCCATCCCATCGTCATACATCAGCCGATCCCCTTGGCCGTCGATGCAGCCAAGCCCTGTGAGGGCGATGTTATGAGCCCCGTTTGCGCCCAGAAAAAATCCGCAGCCGGAGCCCTTCTCCTCCTCCACTCCCGGATGGGAAAGGATGTCTGCGGGGTTATGGCTAATTACCAGACGGCAGCCCGACTCCAGGTGCAGTTCCACACCACTCTGCATCAGAATGCTGCCACAGAGATACTCTCCTGCGGGTACACAAACCCGTCCGCCGCCCGACCGGTGGCAGGCATCGATGGCGCTCTGAATGGCGGGGGCATCGTTGGTTACGCCGTCCGCCTTGGCGCCAAAATCCATCACATTCCAGTTTGTCATTCTGTCAACTCCTTGTTGTCCGTAGATTGGGAACAAATTATATCCGGAAATTTCATGTCCTAATTTCCACGACTACCTCTCCCAACTCCATTTTCAAAGGAATCCTATCCTCATTATAGTAAAACCTCTCAAAAAAGCAATCAAATATCTATGACGGTTTTTATAAATTGCATCACAAACAAAAGCCACCGGCAGACATTTGGAAAGAATGTCTGCCGGTGGCTTACTTTAGCACTACAAAAAGCCGGTCCAACTGGCCAGGGCATCAATGGCCGATGCCGCAGCCTTCTTCCTCGTGGCAATCCCGAATCTCTCCCACAATGGGCAGAGGATCGATTCCCAAACGGGTATAATAATCGGAGATAGCCGCTTTGATGGCCTGTTCCGCCAGCACAGAACAGTGAATCTTTACCGGCGGCAGCCCCTCCAGCGCTTCCACCACCGCAGCGTTGGTCAGTTTCAGCGCTTCCTCCAGGCTCTTGCCTTTGACCAGCTCGGTGGCCATAGAGCTGGTAGCAATGGCGGCTCCACAGCCGAAGGTCTTGAACTTTACATCCGCAATCCGGTTATCCTCAATCTTCAGATACATCCGCATGATATCGCCGCATTTGGGATTGCCCACCTCCCCCACGCCGTTGGCGTCAGGAAGCTCTCCCACATTTCTGGGATTGGCGAAATGATCCATCACCTTTTCCGAATACATCATATCGGTCGTCCTTTCTATTCTCTATTTGATATCTGTCTTTTTTATCCTTGTTGGCGGATGCGTTCCCACAGCGGGGACATACTGCGCAGCCGCTCCACAATGGGAGGCAGTACCTGCAAAATATAGTCCACATCCTCCTCTGTGTTCATATCGCTCAAGGAAAGGCGCAGCGAACCGTGCGCAACCTCATGAGGAAGCCCGATGGCCAGCAGCACATGGCTGGGATCCAGGGACCCGGAGGTGCAGGCGGAACCGGAGGAAGCGCAGATTCCCTGCATATCCAGCATCAGCAGCAGGCTTTCCCCCTCGATTCCCTCAAAAGAGATGTTGACATTGCCCGGAAGCCGTTTTACCGGATCGCCGTTGAGACGGGTATGGGGAATCTTCAGCAGATTCTCGATCAGCCGATCCCGCATGGCGATGAGTTTCGGGGTCTTTTCCTCGATCAGCGCTGTGGCCTCCTCGATGGCGGTGCCCAGGCCGACAATGTATGCGTTGTTTTCGGTTCCAGCCCGTTTCCCCATCTCCTGCGCTCCGCCGTCAATCAGATTGGGAATGCGGATACCCTTGCGAAGATACAGCGCCCCCACTCCCTTAGGACCGTGCAGTTTATGCGCCGACAGGGAGAGCATATCGATATTCTGTTCCTTGACGTTGATGTGCAGGCTTCCCACCGCCTGCACCGCATCGGTGTGAAAGAGCACTCCCTTTTCTTTGCAGATAGCCCCAATCTCCGGTATCGGCTGAATGGTACCAATCTCATTGTTGGCATACATAACCGAGACCAGAGCGGTGTCAGGGCGAATGGCTGCCCGCAGTTTGTCCAGCGAAAGAATGCCGTTGGGCTCCACCGGAAGATAGGTCACCTCAAACCCCTGCTTTTCCAGCGCCTGGCAGGTGTGCAGGATGGCGTGATGTTCAAAGGCTGTGGTGACAATATGTTTTTTCCCCTTTGCCCCCATCGCCAGAGCGGTACCCTTTAACGCCCAGTTGTCCGACTCGGTACCGCAGGAGGTAAAATAGATTTCCCGGCTCTCGGCCCCAAGCGTCTTGGCCACCTTCTCCCGCGCCGCCTCAACGGCCCTTCTGGACTCCCTGGCCAGGGAATACAGGCTGGAAGCGTTGCCGTATTGCTCGGTCAAAAACGGTACCATCGACTGAAATACCGAGTCGGAAATTTTGGTGGTGGCGGCATTGTCCGCATATACAAATCGCTTCATGGAGATCCCCTTTCCGTTATTTATCCAGCGCCGGACTGTTATCCGGCGGCCTATTTTTTCTTACGTCTCTATTATATACTAAATCGGTATAATTTCAAGTGCTATTTGGAAAAATTCGTCAAAAAATTTATTCAAACAAGCTTTTCCGAAAAAA
The DNA here is from genome assembly GCA_002305685.1 of Ruminococcaceae bacterium UBA1405. Taxonomy (GTDB): domain Bacteria; phylum Bacillota; class Clostridia; order Oscillospirales; family Ruminococcaceae; genus UBA1405. The sequence continues at coordinate 38,049 of DBQB01000071.1, read as the reverse complement.
AACACGGACAGAATCCTCTCAGATTGCTGTCCGCTTTTTGCTATTCCACCCGAAGCATCCGGTATCCAACGCCGATATGGGTTTGAATATATTGAGGGGACCCAGGCTCCTGCTCCAACTTTTTGCGAAGCGTCGCCATAAATACCCGCAGGGAAGCTACGTCATTGTCCCAGCTCCGGCCCCAGATCTGTTGGGTGAGATAGGTGTGGGTCAACACCTTACCCACGTTTTTGCACATCAGACACAGCAGTTTATACTCGCTGGGGGTCAGGTGCAGCTCCTGTCCATCCAGGAAAGCACAGCCAGCTGCGTAATCCACCCGCAGTTTCCCGTTGGTAAACACCGCGTCGGTGTGTCCGGAGTTTCCCTGCATCGCTGCCAGCCGGCGCTGCGTCACCCGAAGGCGAGCCAGCAGCTCCTCCACCGAAAAAGGCTTGGTGAGATAATCGTCGGCTCCCGCATCCAACGCATCGATTTTATCGGTATCCTCACTGCGAGCACTGATAACGATGATGGGAATATTGGACCAGGAACGCACCCGACGTATCACCTCCACCCCATCCATATCCGGCAGTCCCAGATCCAAAAGAAGAATCTCTGGGTTGTGGGAGGAGGCCTCCAAAATAGCGGAAGCTCCGTTTGCTGCCGTGAGGAAACGATATCCATGGGCTTTCAGCGTGGTTGTCATCAGGTTGCGGATAGGCGTGTCATCCTCAACCACCAAAATCAGAGGTTTATTCATGCAGTTCTACCTCCCCGGCGGGCAATGAAAATGTGAAAATCGTTCCATGGGGAGACTGGTCTGCCACCGTGATCTCCCCGGCGTGAGCATTGACAATGGATTTGCACAGTGCCAACCCCAATCCCATACTGCGGCGGCCGTCAGCGGCCCGATTGGAGGCGGTATAGAACATATCAAAGATATGCGGCTTAGCCTCATCGGAAATTCCTGGTCCGTTATCCGCTACCCACACCACCACAGAAGCTTCCTGTCGTTTCCATCCTATCTGGATGGTGGAACCGGGGGGCGTATATTTGATGGCGTTATCGATGAGATTGATCAGAACCTGTACAATCAGTTTGGCGTCCATCTGCGCCAGGATATACTCCTCGCTGCTCTGAATTTGCAGATGATACAGGCTGCTTCTGCGATGGATATGCCGCAGCGCCTCCGATACCACCTCATCCATCAGCTCGGTAGACAGCCGCAGCTGCATCCGTCCCTGTTCCAGACGGCTGACCGACAGCAGGTTCTCTACCAGATTGATCAGCCATATGGCGTCGTCATAGATATCCGCATACATTTGCATCTTGGTTTTCTCATCAAAAAGCTGTCCGTTGGAGAGCAGATTGCTGGCGTTTCCGGAAATGGAAGTGAGAGGAGTGCGCAGATCGTGAGAGATGGAGCGCAAAAGATTGGCTCGAAGCTGTTCATTTTTTGCCAGCACTGCGGAGGCCTCCTTTTCTTCCAGATTTCTTTGGTTTTCCAACGACAGCGCGCATTCCCCCAGTACTGAGAGCAGAATTCCGGTTTCAAAGGCGTCCAGCGGCTTATCCGACACAGCAATTCCCATCACGCCGTATATCCGCTGTCCCGTGCGCACCGAAAGATAGATACAGCGAGACTGAGAGAGGGTTTCGGTACCGGCGCCTGCTCGTTTGTTGTTTTTGAGCACCCACTGCGCCACCTGTCGTTCCTCCATCCCACGATAAAGGCTTTCTTTTTCTGCCCCACCGGCATAGAAGATCTCAGGCTGTCCCAAATCGTCGTCCTCCAACCGATAGACCACCACATCCCTTTGGAAGATGCGCACCAGCTGCCTAGCGGTGGTGGAGAAAATTTCCCGCCGGTTTCCCGCTTTTTGCAGGCTTTGATTGGTCTCAAAGAGCAGCTTTGTGCGCCAGGCAACCTGTGCAGAGCGCTTGGCATGAGACTTAAGCTTGCCAGCCAGGGAACCGGTAATCAGGGCGGACGCAAACATGATCAGAAAGGTCATGGGATATCCACTGTCGTAGGCACGAAGGGAGAACCGCGGTTCGGTAAAGAAAAAGTTAAAGGTCAAAACGCTGGCAACCGAGACAATCAGGCTATAAAGCGGACCTCTGGTAAACATCGATACCAGCAGTACCCCCAAAATATACAATGTGATGATGTTGGCATCGGTAAAGCCCAGGCGATCAAAGCCAAATCCCACGCAGGTTGTCAAAGACAAAATCAGAGCACTTTTGGCAAGATCACAAAGCGACACATCAATCCCCCGTGCTTCCTGCCTTTGGCGCTGTGAAGGACGGCTGCTGGCGGCACTGTCAGGAATGATATGAATATCCAACTGCGGGATCAGTTCAATCAACCGCTCGGTGAGCAGGGTGTTTCTCAACAGCGCCCGGTGGGGGATCCCACTGCGGCCCAAAACAATCTTGGTTGCGCCAGAAATACGGGCAAACGCGGCAATCTGATAGGCAACATCATCCCCATAAACCGTCTCCACCGACGCTCCCAACTGCTGAGCCAAACGTATATTGGACTCCAACCGCTGCCGATCCTGCTGCGCCATCCGTGCAAAAGCCTTGGTCTCCACAAAAAGCGCCGTAAAACCACATTGGAAAGCATCCGCCATCCGCGCCGCAGTGCGGATGATTCTGGCGTTGGAGGGGGCAGCAGACAGGCAAGCAAGAATGTGCTCATGGCTACGGTATTCGTTTTTGCTGTGTATCCCCCGGGTATAGGCGGCCACACGCTGCGCACACCGGCGCAGGGCGATCTCGCGCAGTGCGCTGAGCTGGGCAAGGGAATAGCTGGAAAATCGTTGCGTCTGCTTCTCCTGCTGCAACCGCTGACGCAAGGTCTCCGGTTCTATATCCACAAAAAGAACTTGCTCCGCCCGGTCAAACACCCGATCCGGAATTCGCTGGGCCACTGTATCCCCGAAGATTCCCGAGATGGTGTCCTGCAAACTCTCGATATGCTGTATATCCAGGGTGGTATAGACGTCGATACCGGATTTAAGCAGTTCCTCCACATCCTGGTACCGCTTTCGGTGACGGGAGCCATCACCATTCTCCCGGAACAGTTCATCGATGAGAATCAGCTGGGGACGTCTTTTCAGGCAGGCATCCAACGCCAAATAGTCACTGGGCTCGACCATTTCGAACCCCTTCGCTAACTGCTGGGTATCCGGCCATCTTTCAGGAGACAGCCATCCAATTACCACATCAGTCCCAGCTGCTTTGGCCTGCTGCCCAGCCTGCAACATGGCATAGCTTTTCCCGGTTCCAGAAAAATAACCAACAAAGATGGTAAGTGTTCCGTTTGACCTTGAACCTTTTCGCTGTAGCTGCACAACTGTGTCCATTCTACCCTCTCCTTGATAAAGTATTATAGCACAGTTTTCTCATTTCAGGTTACACAGCGCAACAACAAAATCCTGAGCAAGTTCCTGACACCCTTCTGTCTTCCAGAAAACGCTTTGGGACTGGGGCAGAGGCTCCCGCCCGTCCGAACTGAGGGCAGCGGACTGCCAGCCGGAAAACGTCAAAGGCACTGCACTTTGCTGCCCGGGGAGGATTGCCACATCTGCCTCTCCACAGCGCAGCCGCTCCATCACCGCCTCAACTGGCACCACAAACAAGACCCATCGGGCCGAAGGATACAACTGCTTCGTCATCTTCATTGCCTCAATGACCCGCTGTACACAGACAAGGTTTGACACCGCCACCTTGAGACAGGGCTGCGTCTCCCTCCAAACAACTTTCTTCTCCCCCAAGAGGTCATCCAATCTGCAAGCCACATAAAATCCAAAACCAAAAACCAGCATGAACATCATCAGCAAAAGCACTTCTCGCATTTGTAATCCCCCTCCCTGCCGCAGAAGGATGTCCCCATCAGATATGAAAACATTTCTGGATGTCCCGATGGGTTCCCAGCACCAAGATAGTGCTGTTGGAGGGCAAACAGGTGTCCGGCGTAATCACCGTCATAGAAAACCTTCCGTTTTGTTTGATCGCCATAATATTCACGTTGTAGCGCTTGCGCACATCCAGCTGTCCGATGGTCTTTCCAACCCACTGGTCTGGAACCATCACCTCAAAGATGGCATGGTCATCCCCCAGCGCGATGTAATCGGAAATATGATCGGAACTGTAGCGTATGGCGGTCCAGACAGCCATCTGCCGTTCTGGATATACCACCTCATCCGCGCCGTTGCGCAAAAGGAACTTGGCCTGCACATCTCGCGCAGCCCTAGCCACTACCTTTTGAGCTCCCAACTCCTTCAAGAGAGAAGCTGTTTCCAAAGAGCTCTGGAAATTATCCCCGATGGCCACGATACAGACATCAAAATTTCGCACGCCAAGGGAAGAAAGGAACTCTTCGCTGGTGCTGTCCCCAATCTGTGCGTTGGTCACAAAGGGCAATACAGCGTTCACCCGATCCTCATCGTTGTCCACAGCCAACACCTGGTGATTGAGCTCGTTGAGCTTCATGGCAATATGCCGTCCAAAACGTCCCAAGCCAATGAGTAAAATTGATTTCATCCTGTGATATCCTCCTTAATGTGGTTTATCCAACCGTAATACGCTCCTGGGGATACTTCGCCACCGCACTCACCCCGTGATGAGAAAGAGCGGCATAAATTAACGTCAAACCGCCGACGCGTCCAAAAAACATCAAAACTGTCAAAATGGAAATCGAAACCGGCTGCAATCCCGGGGTAATCCCCAGCGTCAGTCCCACCGTACCAATGGCCGAAGCCGTCTCAAATAGGCATACCAGTATCGGAAGAGACTCCACCTTGCTGATGACAAACCCACCGGTCAAAAACAAAACCAGATACATCATCAGTATGGTGGAAGCCTGACACATTGTATCGCTGGACACCCTGCGATGGAAGAACTGGGCGTTTTCCCTGCGGCCAAAAACCGCCAGCGCTCCCGCCAACAGAACTGCCACCGTGGTAGTTTTCATGCCTCCTGCCGTAGAACCGGGAGAGCCGCCGATCAACATCAGCACAGTTATAATCGACTGTCCGGTTTCACTGAGCGCCGTCAGATCCGCAGTATTAAAGCCGGCGGTCCGGGGAGTGATGGACTGAAAAATAGAGAGAAGCAGCCGTTCCCCCATGGGGGCTTGGGAAAACTCAAAAAAGAAAAAATAAAGTGCCGGCAGCATAATCAAAATACCGGTGACCGTCAATATCACCTTGCTCTGCATACGATATTTATAAAAGCGCCACCGATTGGTCCGGATATCGTCCCAGGTGAGGAAACCGATGCCGCCGACTACAATCAGCAGGGCGATCACCAAAGAAACGACCGGATCTCCAGCATAAGACATGAGGGAAGAAAAAGGGCCCTTGATCCCCATCAGATCAAATCCCGCGTTGCAAAACGCGGAGATAGAATGGAACAAGGAATACCAGATTCCCTGCAATAGGCCAAACTCGGAAAAAAAGGTGGGGAAAAGCAGCGCCGCACCCAACAGTTCGATAATCAGGGTGGTGCGCAGGATAAATCCGATCAATCGCACAATACCACCCACCCTGGGCGCCGCTATGGCCTCCTGCATCGTACTGCGCTGCATCAGATCGATCCGCCGTCCCGAGAGGATAGCAAAAGCTCCGGCCACCGTCACAACCCCAAGCCCCCCTACCTGAATGAGCAGTATAATCACCGTCTGACCAAATATGGACCAGTAGGTGGCGGTATCATATATGACCAAACCCGTCACACACACAGCGGAGGTCGCAGTAAACAGCGCGTCCAAAAATGGGGTCACAACCCCCTGCCGTGTGGAAAAAGGTAGCATCAGCAGCAAACTTCCTGTCAGTATCACCAGAAAAAAGCCCAAAATAATCACCCGGAAGGGAGACTTGTTTATTTTGTAAAAGCGTTCCCACATATAGGCCGCACCTCTTTCTACTCTCCTGTTTTCTATAACTCTATTATTCATAAATCGCCTAAAAGGGACATTAAGCATCCCATTTATATATTAAGAGCGTATAAAGAATATGTGGGTAATGGTTTAACAATAAACCTTACCGCAGGTCATCTGACAAAAATTGCCGCGAAACCTGGGGTTTCGCGGCAATTTTCAGGCCATCTGGCATTACAAGTATCCCTCCATCACCAGAAACACCCTGTATCCAGATAAGAGCTTTTCTCATTTCTCTGTCACCATAATTCCAATGGCGGAATAATTGTCATGTCCATCTGTGGGTATTGCACAGAGATAGTTTTTAAGCCCGCCGATCCACTGCTGTGCCGTCGAAGCGCCAGCCAGCTGCTGCAGCATCACCGGTTCGGTTACATACTCCCAGAAACCGTCGGTGCACAACAAAAATGCGTCCCCAGCTTTCAGCGGAGATAGTTGCATAACGCAGGGGCGGCAGTACCGCTCCCCCAACGCATAGAGCAGCCGGTTGCGATCGGGGTGAAACCGGATCTCTTGCTCGTCCAGATCCCCTGCGTCCACTGCCATCTGGGGCACACTGTGATCTTTAGACTGATAGAGAATGTGATCGTTGCGAAACCGGTAGATTCGGGTATCTCCAATATATCCCATCGCCAAAGCTCCGTCCAGCAAAAACAGCGCCGCAGCGGTGGAACGCATCTGCAATCCGTCGACTTGCAGCTTTCTTACTGCTTCATTGGCCTGAAAAAATAGTCCTGTCAAAACATCTGTCCGCAAGCTAAGCACATCCAGAAAGCCTTCTGCGATCGTATGTGCAGCGATTCGGGAGGCCTGCGCACCTCCCCCATAGCCGCCTAGTCCGTCAGCCGCCACAAACACGGCTGCATCCTGCTTTTCGTGGCGCATCTGCAGAACATAGTCTTCATTTTCCCTTCTACTTCCCAGTTCCCAACAAAGGGATGTTTCCACCTTCAACTTGTTATCCTCCTTTGGAGATACGCAGCATAAAACGGTTTGATCCCCCAATCTCAAATACCTGTCCATCCCGCAGCACCGCCATCTCCCCGGCAGCAAGACATCTGCCATCATACAGCCGGGCGCCATGGCTGGAACTCAGATTCCGATAGATCATACTCTGGCTGCTCTGATCCCAGATCAGCTCACAGTGACGAGCACCGATGTCTTTGGCGCTGGAGGAAAACACAACATTGCAGCACGAGGGATCCCGTCCCATCACAATTTTGCACTCTTTGGCAGAAAAATAAAAAAAGCTGCCACAAAATTCTCCAGAACAGCAATAGACGCCAGGGGCGTTGACCGGATGATCTGGAGCCATCTGAACATTACAGGCCGGGATGGCACAGACGGTCATCTTTTTTTGTCTCGTCCTTCTCCTGGCACTCTGCCACACCCGAATGAAAAAAGGAGGTAAAGCAAGCCGATTGTCCCATAGGCGAAGCATATTTGTTACCTCTTTTTCTCCGGTCAAACCATTGCCTCGAACCGATTTTGACTGTCCCCCAGATAAAACTGATCTCCCTGTTTGATGGGATAGGGAACATGGGGCGACAACCGGGAACCGTTGGAGAAAAAGGTTCCATATGTGGAACCTAGATCGGTAAGAAGATACCCGGAACCCTCCTGACGGATCTCACAGTGTACAGCACTGACTCCTGCGGTCTCATCGGGGAACAGAACGTTACATCTGGCCGGATCTCGTCCGATCACCACCACTTCGTCAATCGGGAAAATCCCGCCGGCCAGGTTTCCAGATACCGCCTTAAGCCGCAGGGCAGGACCTACTGCAATGGTTTTGGATACCCGTCGAGTATCTTTTGAGGACGACGAACCGCCTCTGTTCCGGCGGGAAAAGATTACTACCAACAACGCTGCTGCCACCAGAACCACCAAAATTAGCACCCCACCTACGGCCAAAAAGGCGATGAATCTGGGACCAGCAGAGTTGGATTCGGAAACAGACGCCTCTTCCGATTGGGAGGACAGAACGGAAGAAACGGCCTCAGAGGAGGGCTGGAATGACTGTTGAGACGAAGCGGTAGGAGGGGAGGCAGTGGTATAAGCGATCCCCAGCTCATCCAGTGCGGCCATAGCATAATCAATATAAAGGGAACCATTCACCCCGAAGGTAGCCCCCGTCTGATTCTGTACCCCAACGGTATTGATTCCCACCACATATCCATCCCCGGTAATCAATGGACCGCCGGAATTTCCACCGTTTATCTCTGCATCGGTCTGGATGGCGTCGGTATTTTTGTAGGTGATCTGGGTTTTGCTGACAATGCCTTTGGTAATCGTAACATCCTGTGAGGTGGAGGGCACAAGTTGCTGCGCATTATCGGAGATGATATCCGCTACCCCTGGAAATCCCAGGGCATAGACTTCCTGTGTTGCCTCCACATTGGCTGCCGACATCAGGGGCAGCGGCGTCCAGGCGTCCACAGGCGTCTGTATCGACAGGATGGCCAAATCCGGCGACTGGGAATCCCAGGTTTTAAGTACAGACGCCTCGATCCAGGTACCTCCTTCTCCCACATAATCCAGCACCACATATACCTTCTCAAAGGGTGCAATTACATGATTGTTGGTAACAAAAGTATCCACCTTTTCCCCCGGGATCCCCACGGCAAAACCACTTCCGGAATGATACAATTTCCCCTGCGTATCTTCCCCGATGATACGCACCACCCCCTCCCGGGCCAGTGTCACCGGTGTATCCTCCGCCATCACCTCCACTGGGATTCCCAAAGACAGAAATATCCCCATACAAAATGCAACCATTCGTTTTCCCATACTCTTTTATCCTCCCCAAAACCTATATCCATATCGCAGAACGATACCGGTAAAGTTGTCCTGATCATTTTCCTTTTTGACAAGGATTTTCTTTTCCAGACGTTCAGCCGTCTTTCCTGCGGTTCCTTTGATACAGGCAGTCATCTCCTGTTGGCTAAGTACTCCGAAAACCCCGTCAGAAAGCAGCAGCAACCGATCTCCCTTCACCAGCGTCACTGGTTCCGGAGAGACGTCCACCAGCAGCGGCCGATCGCTGCCCAGATAGGAGGTTAGCGCCATCCGCTGAGGATCACGCAATACCTGATCCAAAGGGATTTCTCCCTGCACTGCCAATTGGGAAAGCTGTGCAGCATAATCGTGAGGACGGTTGAGCCATACCAATCCACCGCTCCTCACCAACGCAATACGGCTATCCCCTACCGAGAGAAAGGAAACCTTTCCCCGGCGCAACAGCGCCATTACCAGGGTGGTCCCTCCCTTTCCCCGTCCATAAGGTCCCAAATAGGTCTCTACCGTTCGCCTAGCCACTGCACACAAATCGCACAGTTCCAACCTTTCATCGGTGGGCACCGGAGTACTTTGAAAATGGTGTAGCAGCACGTCTACTGTCATCCTTGCAAGTTCACCACCATTTTGCAGCCCTCCCATGCCGTCAGCTACCACGGCCAGCATACCCTTTTCGGGAGAAGGGGTACAGAGGCCAAAACTGTCCTGCTGCTGTTCTCTGCCACCCTGACCGCTGAAACTTCCAACCTGTAATCTTTGCCACCGGCACTTTTTTTGCCCATCCATAGTCCCTGCCTCACCGCCAGTCAAAAGCGTCGGAACATAGCGGGAAGAACAATAGCGTAGTCTGTCCCAACCGTATCCGGTCATTGGCTTTCAGTTCTACCATGGTCATCACCGGTTTACCGTTAAGACATGGATTACTTCGGCCATCTTTGGGGGTCAGGTAAAAAGTTTTGCTCTCAAAATCATAGGTGATCACCGCATGGCGTGCCCGGGAAATGGTCTCATCCCCCGATATACAAACATCCATAGACGGATCCCTTCCAATATAGTTGTTATCGGTATGAAGCCGGTAATCCCGTCCCTTTTCCACACCTTCCACACACACCAGCCACCCCACCACAGGGTCTATACCCAACTGCTTTTGGATCACCGCCACCGTTGCGTTTGGATTGGTCTCTATCCTATGGGGACGCTCCACCGGCACTGTCACCCCCACCACATTGCCCAAACCTTTGCAATACGGGCACTGTTGGTGCTTTGATGCGTCATAAAAATGGCCATTAGGACATTTTTCCATTTGCATACATAACAATCCTTTCTTTATTCCGGACGGCCTACAACCGTTTCCACGTGCTCCACCGGTGTCCAATCGGTAACCAAACATTGATCGCTGTCAAAGAGTTTGACCCGAAGATAGATTAAATTTTCGTTGCTACGCAGCGGACTCAAATCCGATATCGGGTTTTTTCGAATCCAGAGTTTCTCCAGTTTCTTTTTCCCCGCCAGCGGGGAGAGATCGGTGATGTCGTTGTCCTCCACATCCAGCTCCACCAGATTGGTCAACCCTTTGAGCGCCGACAGATCGGTGATCTCGCTGTGGGTAACAGAAAGTTTTTCCAGATTGGTCAAACCCTCCAACGCGGAGAGCTCCGGCGCAGACAGATCGTCCAACTCCAGCTCGGTGAGCTGCAAAAGTCCGGAGAGTGGGGACAGATCGGTGACCACCCGGCGGGACTCGTAAGAATCATAGTACCCGGGAGAATACCGGAATATTTTAAGCTGGGAAAAATCGATCAGCAGGCTCAAATCCGATACCGGCGTGGAGGTGATATCCAGCTCTTCCAAACAACTCATCCGTGTAAGCGCCATTAGATCATAAATTTTACAGTTCTTGAGTGTCAGGCTTTTCATTTGGGTCAGTTGGGACAGAAAGGAAATATCTAGATATTCCTCAGTATCCTCCAACGCTTGTTGTCCCACATACTCCATGCTCAGCGTCTCCAACCCTGTTAAATTTTTCAGAGGAGAAAGATCGGTCAACCGTCGGTTATCGTCCAGATACAGCTCTCTCAGACCCGTAAGCTCCGAGAGAAATGACAGATCAGAAAGGCACCAGCGGATCATACTTTCCAGGTTCAGACACTCCAGATTTTTCAAATGAGAAAGGGGTGTAAAATCAAATATCTCGTTTCCGGTCAGATTTAAGTGGGTTAGCCCCATAAGCTGGGCAATGGGAGAGATATCGTTGAAATCCTGGTTGTATAGGGTGAGCTCCTTAAGATTGATAAAATATCGCAGATCTTCCAGTGTTGTCAGATGCGGAACGGGGGAGCCATCCGACATTTTGCTCGTCCTTCCAGAAAAATCTGGCGGCGGTGCGTTAACGGTAGACACAATATCGCAGATGTGCAACTGCTCAATCTGTGCCAGCTCCCCGGCGGTGATATCTCCCTGCGGTTTTTCCAACGCGTTGCGAATATGATACTCCATAGCCCAATCAGAAAACGTGACCACCGCATTGGGATCTTCTGGCTGCCGCAGCTGAGCAGTTCCGGAAGCGGTAGATTGGGTACTGCTCTGCTGCCCCCACTGCTCCATCGGCGGTACTGCTAGAGAATGGGAACTGCTGGACACCGAATGGGATACGGAGGAGATGTCCGGATGGGAGGATGTGTTGGAAGATTGCTGCACCAGATCCGGAGAACCAGTTCGCCCCCATATCATGGGCAGCAGTACCACCAAAGCCAACGCACCTACACAACCTCCTATCACCCCTCTTCTACCTTTTGCCGGCAGCTTTTTCCACCATTGGATCAGCTTTTGGATGAAAGAATCGAGGTTGTTGGGATCGGGGGCGGGGTCAGGTTTATTCTCATACAAAGCCCGTGCCATCTCCGATATGCTTTGCCAGCGATCTTCGGAGAGAAAAGCCAACCCTTTCATCAGCGCTGCTTCTTGGTCCCGGGAAAGTTTCACTCCCAGTGCGCTAGGTTTTTGCAGATGATCCGTTGGTACTCGCCGCGGCGCTTCCTCTGGAATCTGTCCAGTGATACAGTGATAAATCGTTGCGCTCAGCGCATAAATATCAGTCCATGGTCCCTGCTTTGAGTTACTTAGATACTGCTCATAGGGAGCATAGCCATGTTTGAGCAGAATCGTTTGGCTTTCCTTTTTTCCAAATTCCCGCGCCGCGCCAAAATCCAACAGATGTATCCGGCCTTGGCCATCGATCATAATGTTGTCCGGGCTGATATCTCGATGGATAATTCCGCTTTGATGCACCACTGCCAGGGATTCCATCAAAGGACGCATCATATTAAGCGTCTCTTCTAGGGAAAGACTCCCTCCCCGCTGTTCCAGATACGCTTTCAGATCCTGTCCTTCAATAAACTCCATCACAATATAGGCGGTTCCATTCTCCTGAAAATAGTCCCGAACCGAAACAATGCCAGGCAGCGAGTAAAATTTGGCCAACCGTTTCGCCTCATCCACAAACTTTTCCAGGCCTTTACGGAAAAAACTTCATACTCTCCGGTATATGGCGTCAAAGTGGTGCTGGTATGGCAGTCTCGGATCACAAATCCATTGGGATAATATTCCTTGATGGCTAACTTCATATCCAAATTGAGGTCCCAACCCAGATAAATGATACCAAAACCGCCCTGTCCAATCATACGTCCCACCAGATATTTTCCACTTAAGATGGTACGCAGCGGCAAAATATGGGGTTGCGGTATGTATGCCTTCTCCTGAAAACCACATTGAGAGCAGGGCCCACGCGGCGGCATTTCCGCCGCCATGCATCCCATACACATTCGGTTGACATCCATTCCCATGCCGCTTCTCCTTTCGCTCCCTTTCTTTATGATTCCATTGTAATATATTACTCTTCTTCATCAATCCTAAAATTCATAGGAATCCATTTTTTTATTGTATTTGGACTTCAAAAGATACTAATATACGTTATAATGAAGATATATCCATATCGGAAGGGGAAATCCTATGTACCTCCCGCTCACGCTGTTCTCTACCGTGGTGATCTGGCTGTTTTTTACCCTCATACTTTTCTCCAATACCCGGCATCCCTTGAACCGGTTATGTTTTATCTCCGGAATGCTCTTCAGCCTCGGAACTTTTAAAGAGTATTTTTATTATGATCTGGCACCGGTATTGCTGGCCAGCGGATACCTTAGCTCACAGACTGCCCAAAATCTTTATGCTATCATGACCAGCATCCTATATTTGTCTGCTATGCCAACAGCTTTTTTGTTTGCGCTACATTTTTATCGTTCAGAAGGATTTCACTTCCTGAAGAAATGGGGTTGGGTATTGCTTCTCCCTGCAGCGCTGTTGGCAATTCTTTTTCCTCCCGTCCAGACCTACAAATTGCAGCGAAGTAGCTTGTCTTTCTGGATCTGTTTTTGCTGTTATAACATGATTTATGGAATACTGTTCACCTTTTTGATGATCAAGGCCATCATTGGAGAATCCAGCAGCACGATGCGTCGTCAAAAGCGATGTATCGCCCTGCTTTTGTTGCCTCCGCTATGGTATTGGCTAATTACCATTTTTCTCTTTCACACACTGCAGCTGAACCAGTTATTGCAGTGGTGGAAAGGCAATTTGTTTTTCATCGTTTTTGCTATCGGAGTTTATCTGTATCTGGCGTTTCACGATGGAATCATGGGACTCCGGCTCAACACCGAACACTATCAGTGGGAGCTGGAAAGCCAGGCAGCGTTTCGCGGCGCACAGTTTTTGAGCCATACCCTCAAACGGGATCTGGTAAAACTTTCTTGGTGCAGTTATAATTTGAAGGAAAAAATAGATCCTAATCTGGAGGAAGCTCAGATTCTTGCCAACACCGTGGAACATTTGCAAGGATTATCCGATCGTATCCTTTTGTACTCCGGAGAAATTGTAATACATCCCCAGCACCACTCGGTACAAACCCTTCTGAAACAACCAGTGGAGGAATTTCGCGGCAAAAACCTAGAAATTCATTGCCGGATTACACCTCATGCCCAACTCTATTGCGATCTTTATCACATCCAGGAAGTACTGCGCAATCTGTTGGAAAATGCGCTGGAAGCAGAAGAAAACACATCAGACAATTCTCCAAAAGGCGTAGTAGAGATCGCCTTTTTTTCTGGTATACGTAGAGCAGGACATCGCGGGCATTTTGATCTGCTGATGGTTTGGGACAACGGTCCCGGTATTGATACTCAGCAAAAAAACTCTATTTTTTTCCCTTACCACACCCAAAAAGCACAAACCGGACATCTGGGATTGGGACTTTATTACTGCCGTCAGGTGATGCTCGCTCATGGAGGATGGATTCAACCGGAAAATACATCTCCCCGAGGCTTTCGACAACTTCTCTGGTTCCCGCAAAGGAGGTAATGGCCACGCAAGCACAGAAAGAAATAAGAGTTTTGGTGGTGGAGGACGATGATGACTTTGCTCGCCTAATCCTTCACACCTTGCAGCAAAGCGACGATCTGCGCTGTGTGGGAATTGCAAAGGGCCGGCAGCAAGCAGTACAGATGGCAAAACAACAGCTGCCCGATGTCGTACTGATGGATTTAAATCTTTCCTCCTCCTATATGGACGGAATCGATGCCGCCAGAGAGATTCGTACCGCCATCCATACCAAAATTGTGATTTTGACAGTATTTGAAAATCCTGAAATCATTTTGGAAGCCAGCAAGCGTTCCTTTGCATCGGGATATTTGTTTAAGAGTCAATTCTCCCTGTTGGCCGGGACCCTTCGCTCCACCGTGCGAGGACATACCCCTCAGGAATGGATGATACGCTCTCTTATCCTTTCGGATCTATCCTATGCTGAACGCACGGTATTTGATATGATGATGGGAAAAAAATTGAACTATTCTCCTCCCCCAAAACCATTGCCAATCAAAAAACCACTATATTAAAGAAATTGGGACTACATAGCCAATGGGAACTGAATATGGTCTTTGGAGATTACTGAAAACAATTGGAACAGTGATGGGGCATCTCAGCAGCGCCATTGCTTTGACCGCATATATTCCCGCCTATTCCATCCTTCAAAAATCTAAGCACAGAGCATTTGCTACAGCCAGTTCCTCTACAACTGAGAAAACACCAAAAAAGGACGGAACGCAGAAATCAAAGTTTCTGTGTTCCGTCCTTTTTGCTGGTGAAAACATTCAACGCTTTCTTAAACTATCCCGGTCATAGGAAATCGCTGCTCACCGTTTACGCCAGTGAGGAAACGAATACTCGCCGCGATAGTTGGAACCATTGTAGTGCGGATACTTTTCCGGGACATACTCTTTGCCGCTACACTCGCACGGGCGATCCTGTGTGTAGAGATACATCTTATGCTCATCCCACAGCACAATCTCATCCCTTGCATCTCCCGTCAAATGGATGACCTCTGCGCACAGATCGGGATGTCCGTCATCGGGAAATACGACCACCCTATCCCCGTCTCCGTCAATCATGCCGCCATAGGTAACGTTTCCATTGAGCAGTATCAGCTCTGTTCCGTCCCCGCTCCAGTTTACCGGCGCAATGATATTGCCGTTGCCACCGTCTTCCCGGTGCCATATTTCATTGCCCTTGCAGTCGTACAGATATACGATTCCCTGGTTTCCCCAGTAGGTTGTCGTACAGATTTCCATTCCCCGCTTCTCAGGGCAATAGTTACCGGTACTGATACGCTGTCCGTGTCCGTTGATATCCCGCACCATGATATTGCCCTGTTTGTCTACCATCATAAAGCCTTCCCAGCCGGAAACGATAGCGATAAACTCATCCCTGTCAGGATCCATCTTTCCCACAATGATCTCATCGGTGTGATCGGTATGAATGGGCAGTTTCCAGCTCAGCTTTCCGTCGGAGGAAACCATATTGTAACAGCTGAAGATTTCTTCCTTGCCGTCTCCGTTGAAATCATATCCGTAGGGGAAATGGCCGGTATTAAACTCTGTGAACATCCATTCAAAGTTGAGGTCTTTGTCATAAATCCAAAGACGGCTGTACCGGTCCTTGATCATAATCTCCTCTGGACGGGCATGACCGGACACATTGACAATGCGGATGGCGTCCACATTCAGACGTTCAAAGGCGTGCTTTTTGAATTCAATGCCGCATAAGGAAGCTGCATCCTGGTCATTGCGGGGCGTCGGCACGCTCTTTTTCACCTTCCCGGTTGGACCGTCTAAGATCATCAGTTTAAAGTTGCGGGATACAATGACTTCGTCAATTCCATCCCCATCGATATCATAGATCTGCATCGGAAGGTCTGCGGTGAGATAAGCGTTTTCCGGATCGTCCTTCGGCTCTCCAATCTGCCACAGCACCTTTCCTGTCTGTAAACTGACAGCCGTAAGACAGCTGATCACAGCGTACCGATCTTTGTATACCCTCTTTTGATGCTGCGCCATCAGGAAAAACATCTCATCGGTACCGGTGAGGTGTCCAAAGCGGATCTGTCTGCCTGCGCCAAAATTCTGAAGATCGATGATTTTGTACAGTTTTGGCTGGGGATATTTGGCTCTTTTTTCGGCAAGAACCGCTGCTTTCTTTTTCTGGAGCTTCATAAAGCGCTGTGCCGCCGGCTCGGAACATACAACCTTCACATCGGTATACTGTGCCGGCATATAGGACGCCAATGCAATGCATCCATCGGCATAGCGGTCATCTTCCACCGATAAGACCTGCTTGCCGTCTACGCTGAGATGGATTTTATTGGCCGATACCTCCGCTTGCAGGGTATAGAAGGTGTCTGCATCAAAAGCAAAATCCGTTTGCGCCAGCAGGGTCCGAACATCCTTTTCAATCCGATACAGCTGGGCTTTTTGGTCGCACAGATAGAAGGCATAGTGCATCAAACTGGTCTGATACCGGAACAAGATACCAGCAGGCTCCTGCGTATACAAGCTGCGCATCCGAACACTGACGGTATAATCCGTCCAATCCTTATCCCCCGCTACCAGTGTTGGACAAGATATATGGGGCCCCGGACTTCCAACACGCATCTGCTCCATATATTTACGTCCATCTTCCTCCGTGATCAGCCAGCTGGGCCCCTGATAAGCATAGTTGGCAATGGGATCATACCATATGCCCCGATATCCTTTGGGAGGATAATAGTGATATTCCCCCATGGCAGAATGGTCCGGATCGTAAGGAAATGGCCCGATCGCAAAATCGGAAAAATCACAGGAGAGTAAAAGAACTGGATTTGACATAAATATCACTCCTTTTTAAATTTCACTGCGCTATATTATAGAGTATAATACCATTCCACAAACATTGCAATGAATTTTAGGCCGGAAAATCACATAAAAGATGAGCGCAAAAATGCCGCTGTAAAAGGTTTGTCAAACCTTTTACAGCGGCACCCCAATCCAAAAGATTTCTATCTCACAGCAATCCCGCCTATCTATATCTGCCCTTCCAAAAAGGCTATATCATCTCCCGATAGACTCGAAGGGCGGATGGGACAGAATAGGCCTTTTGCTGCTCCGGCGTCAGCCAGACCCAGTTCTCCGGCCCAGGGGGAACGCTCCCGTCCGCCAGTATCAGCTCCCATCCCGTCATCTCCCACTGGATATGGGTAAACAGATGACGCGCTTCCCGCAGAGGATGGGCGATTTCCACCTGGGACGGAGAAATTTTCAGCTGCTGCGCCAGTTGTTCGCAGGAGAGCTTTCCCTCCAGATTGGGCAGCTCCCACAATCCGGCCAACAGCCCTTTGGAGGGACGCTGGCACAGCGCTACCTTCCCATTCCATCGCAGCAGCGCAACGGTGCGGTATTCCACCCGACGGGGCTTCTTGACTCCCTTTACCGGCAAGGAGGACGCCGTCGATCTGGAAAAGCCAATGCAGAATCGCTTCACCGGACATCTCTCACAGGCAGGAGCACCATTAGGGATACACACCGTGGCCCCCAACTCCATCAGCGCCTGATTAAAGAGATCCGGCCGCTGCCGGGCCGGACCTTCACACAAAAACACCTGCTCCAAACACCTTTCCACCGCCGCTTTGGTGTCCGGTCGCGTGATATCCCGATGACAGTCCAACACCCGAGCGATCACCCGCAGCACGTTTCCGTCCACCGCAGGAACCGGCTCTCCGAAAGCGATGGAGGCAATCGCGCCGGAGGTATAACTGCCCACCCCCGGCAGCTTTCTCAGCATCTCCCGGTGGGGTGCAAGCTCCCCACCCCACTGATCCACCACCTGCTGGGCAGCTTTCTGAAGGTTTCTGGCACGGCTATAGTAGCCCAAGCCCTCCCAGAGTTTAAGCAGCTGTTGCTGCGGCGCCTGTGCCAGAGCCTGTACCGTAGGAAATTCCCGCATAAAACGGGTATAATACTCCTTAACCGCCTCCACCCGGGTTTGCTGCAACATGATCTCAGAAACCCAAACCTGATAAGGATGGGAACGTTTCTCCCGGTCCACCACACGCCATGGCAGTTTTCTGTGATACCGGACAAACCATTGGATCAAAGGCGGCGCCATCTTCAGGACGGGCTGCAGATCCAGAGGTTTTGCGGTTTCCTGGTCCGGAAAATCGGGGAGGGGATACCGGATTTCCTGCTGCTTCATGGTTTCTTCACCGCAACAGGAGAGGTCCAGGCGGTGTTTCCCTGGGCGTCAATCAGCTCCACCCGGACGTAGGTCTCGATCTCCTGCAACGGGTAACAGGCCTGGGTAATCCCCTCCCCGCTGGCTACCCGATGGGAAGAATAGATGGCGTTGGAATAAAAGACAATATGCTGCACCGGGGAGCATTCTACCTTAACAACCCCATCTTCAACCACAAAAGATTCCACCCTTGGCCCCTGCGTCGCATAGTATCTGCCCTGGCGCAGGGCATTGAGGATATCTTCCCGGCTCAGCGCATCGCACTGTACCATCAGATAGGACCGGGTCTGATCCCCCTGATAAAAGTGGACGTCATCCGCCGCCATACAGGGGAGATATCTTCCCTGGACCGCCAGCTCATCCACAAACTGTCCCGAATAGGGGCGGGCGTTCCAGGGGATACCGGAGACGGTGTTGTAGATCTCCGTCCCGTCAAATCCGCTGAGCTGCGCCACCTCCTCGGAGCGGTTAAGCGACCAGGCCGGATGGGCCAAAATAGCGATGCCATCCGCCTGATGGATGGCGTCGATGATCCCTTGAGGGCAGGGCGCAGGACGTCGAATCAGCGCCGGAGGGGTTTTGGCGCCAACGCCCAGAATATGATATACCCCCTGGGTGACATCGTTGGTACCGGTATCGTACTCGGCGCCGGAAAGCAGAAGAAAATCCGGCGAGGATTCCTCCGGATGCCAACGCCAGTGATCGGTGATGGCCAAAAAGTCATATCCGGCGCTGCGATAAATTTCAATACATTTTTCCGGCGTCTGTTTGCCGTCGGAAAGGGTGGTGTGGGCGTGTAAATTTCCTCGATACCAACGCTGGCCGTGTGCATCCAACTGCATATCGATCATCCTCTCTTTCCATAATTGCGTGAAAAGAAAACTCCGCCATACGGGATGGCGGAGTTGGTTTTGTTATTTGGTTCCCCGGGATTCCAACAGATTGCGGATCTTATCGTGAGGGTCCAAAATCATGCTCACCGACATATCGTGGTTGAGGGAAGCGATGAAGTAGGAGATATATTTGGACAAATCCACCTCATAGAACCAGGGACGGCTTTTTAGTTCCGGGGTGCGGTAGGTCAGGTTGGTACCGAACACGCCGGAAAGAACTCCTTCCGCATAGGCTTTATCAAAGCTTTCCAGTCCGTGGGTAAACAGCGCATAGGTCGCATTGGTGAAGATACGGTTGGCTTTGCGTTTTTTCAGCTCATAAGCGATATCCAGCATCGATTCACCGGAGGCGATGATATCGTCGGAGATAAAGATATCCTTTCCCTCCACCGAGTCGCCCAGATATTCATGGGCCACAATGGGGTTTCTGCCGTTGACAATACGGGAATAGTCACGGCGTTTATAGAACATTCCCAGATTGACCTCCAGCACCGAGGCATAGTACATATTGCGGTTGATGGCGCCCTCGTCGGGGCTGACGATCATAAAGTGATCTTTATCCAGATGCAGATCCGGCACATGGTTAAACATACACTTCATCACCTGATAGGTAGGCATCATATTGTCAAAACCCATCAGTGGTACCGCGTTGCAGACTCTGGGATCGTGGGCGTCAAAGGTAACCAGATTGCTTACCCCCATGCTCTGCAGCTCCTGCAGCATAACGGCACAGTCGAGGCTTTCCCGATAGTTGCGCCGGTGCTGACGTCCGCCATAGAGAATGGGCATAATGACGTTGATACGGTGCGCCTTACCGCCCGCCGCCTGGATCAGCCGCTTGAGATCCTGATAATGGTCATCCGGAGACATATGGTTTTCGTATCCAAACAAATTGTAGGTACAGTTGTAGTTGCCCACATCCACCAGGATAAAAAGATCAAAACCCCGCACTGTGGAACGGATCAGTCCCTTTCCATCTCCCGATGCAAAGCGGGGGCATTCTGCCGAGATGAGGAAGGATTCTTCCGTGCCGCCGCCCATTTTACTCCACTCCACCATATAGTGGTCGATTTTGGCCGCCAGTTCCTCGGTACCTTTCATGGCAATAATGCCGAGAGGAGCTACCCGGTCTTTGGGATCGAAAATAGCGTCGCTTGTGGATTTGAATGACATAACAATTGCTTCCTCCTGTTTTATTTGATGCATCTAACGCATAAGCGGTCTGATTCCCGCTTTTGTCTATGGTATCATCATGATAATCAGAATGCAGCCTGCCCGTACTGGGATCTGTGAGAAAATAGTACAAGGCAATGATTGAATTGTCCATATATTCAATGCCGGTATACTAACTGCGCGGTTATTATACTACAGGAAACGACAAAGCACAATCCCACGTTTCATCAAGATTTTGCATGAGGTTTGCCCGATATTCTGTGCAACATGTTTTAAGCTGGGAGACATTTTCCCTATCTGTATGGCGCTGGTAACCTCCTACGGGATACGGAAGATTACAGCTGGATTTTGGGCAGATGGGAGGTGATATCCTCGCGCATCCGAAGCGCCTCATCCCTGGCGGCCAAAGCGTGCTCTGTCTCGGGCCGGCCGGATTTCTTCCAGGCACAGATGATGCCCCGGGAGGAATTGACAATGCCACCCAATCCTCTCTCATCAAAACCACCCACAAGGCCGGCTGCGCCGCCGCCCTGAGCGCCGTATCCCGGGATCAGGAAGAAGGTGTGGGGCATATCTTTGCGCAGGATTGCCAGCTGTTCCGGATAGGTGGCTCCCGCCACCGCACCCACGGCGGAATAACCGTACTTGCTGTAGGTACTCTCTCCCCAGCTCTCACACATCCGGCACATATAGTGGTAAACCGGTTCCCCATCAATTTCCCGATCCTGCAGCTCTCCGGAGCTGGGGTTGGAGGTTTTGGCCAGGACAAAGATTCCCTTGTCATACCGGTTGCAGATATCCAGCAGCGGTTTGATTCCGTCGGTACCCAGGTATCCGTTGACGGTCAGGGCGTCCCCGTTGAAGGGGGCGATGATCTCCTCCCCAACGCGGGTGGTTCCCAGATGGGCGTCCGCATAGGCTTCCATGGTGGAGCCGATGTCGTTGCGCTTACCGTCGGTAATGACAAACATTCTCTTGGAATGGGCGTATAGGATGGTCTCATACAGACACTTTACACCCTGCCAGCCCAGCGCTTCATAGTAAGCGGCCTGGGGCTTGATGGCCGGTACAATATCGCACACCGCATCGATAATATCCTTATTGAACTGCAAAAAGGCCGCGGCGGCGCCCTCCAGGGTGTAGCCGTACTGGGCAAAGGCAGCTTCCTTGATATAACCCGGAATATAGTCCAGCTTCGGGTCCAATCCCACCACGGTAGGATTTTGGGTTGCCACAATTTTTTCAATCAAACGGTCCATGGACATGATAATCAGCTCCTTTTCCTTTTTATGTCGCCAAATTTTCTTCGCTGTATCTTCTAAATATCACTTTTTATTACCGGATATCAAAAACCGTGCGGCCGCTGAGCACCGTCATCTTCACCCGTCCCTTAAGGGTCATCCCCTTAAACGGGGTATTACGGGCTTTGGAACGCAGCGCCTGGGGGTCCACCGTCCAACTCTCCTGGGGATCAAACAGCACAACGTCGGCGGCGGCACCCGGCTTGAGGGTACCGGCGGGCAGCTGCATAATCTTGGCCGGCAAGGTGGACATCCGCTCCACCAGACCGTACAGGGAGATGATCCCGGGATGTACCAGCGAGGTCATACAGGCGGCGAAGGAGGTTTCCAACCCCACAATCCCGTTGGGCGCCTTGCGAAAATCTGCCTTCTCCTCGGGGGAATGAGGCGCATGGTCGGTGGCAATCACATCAATCACGCCATCCCGAACCGCCTCCAAAATGGCCATGCGGTCCGCTTCCTCCCGCAGGGGAGGATTCATCCGATAATCCGCATCCTCCTTGAGCAGCAGCTGGTCGGTCATCATAAAATAGTGGGGAGCAGTTTCCGCCGTTACCTTAACCCCTCTGGCTTTTGCGTCTCTGATCCATTCCACCGAGCCTTTGGTGGAGACATGACAGATATGGATTTTGGTCCCGGTGGCAGCGGCCAGGGCAATCTCCCGAGCGGTGACGCTATCCTCCGAGCTGCGGTCCATCCCAGGAACTCCCAGTTTCTGGGAAACAGCGCCTTTATGAATGATGCCGCCATGGATGATATTCAAATCCTCACAGTGGCTGGCCACCACAATTCCCTTGTCCATACAAAGCTCCATCGCCTGCTGCATCAGCCGGGCATTGGCCACCGGACGCCCATCGTCGCTCACCGCAACGGCGCCCGCCGCCTTCAGGGCATCAAAATCCGAGAGTTCCTCCCCCTTCATCCCTTTGGTGATGGTGGCGACAGGATAAACATGGCAGTCGGCCTTGCTCGCCTTGTCGATGATATAGGAAACCACCTCCGGCGTGTCCACCACCGGCTTGGTGTTGGGCATACACACCACAGAGGTAACGCCGCCTGCAGCGGCGGCACGGGAACCGGTAAAGATATCCTCCTTATAGGTGAACCCCGGATCCCGCAGGTGGACATGGATGTCCACAAATCCCGGCGCTGCATACAGTCCCTGGGCTTTAACGATCTGGGCGTTTTCCCATCCCGCCTCCAGCTCCCCGCAGGAGAGATGATGCACCACTCCGTTTTCTATATAGATGTTGCCCACATCGTCCCAGTGCTGAGACGGATCCACGATATGGGCGCCTTGAATCACCATTTGTGTCGTTGCCATAAGGCAAACGGCCCCCTTTCCGGTTGATATTTGGGGATAAAAATCAAAATCTTTCCACTTCCATTATATCGGTTTGAAAAAAGATTGTCCATAGGGTTTTGGCGATTTGACACGAGCGGCGGGACATAATCCGATTCCATCCATAGGCGCATTCCGCCGGAACCGATGGGGCCGATACTGCCGCTGCGCGGCAAAACCAGTGCAGGGAGGCCGAAAACACAGCCTCCCTGCAAATCTTTCTGTTGAGTCTTCTACTCAAACAACCACAAATGCAAAATTCCCAAGTACTCCCGCACCACATAGGCCGGCGCCAGATAAAAGGAGGTAGGAGCATACCGGTTGTAGCAGGAAATCCCCAGCTTTTGGGCAATCAGCGCCGCCCGGCACTGGTGATAACCGTTGGTCACCAGTGTCACCGTCTCTGGCCATCCCCGAGCTTTGATGATCTCCATGGAATAAAGAAGGTTCTCCCGGGTATTGGAGGAAACCGATTCCTGAGCGATACGCTCAGGAGCGATTCCCTTCTCCACCAGATAGCGCTGCATCACCTGGCTTTCCGGATAACGTTCATCGGCCCCCTGCCCGCCGGACACCACGCACTTAAGCTCCGGATTTTCCACCAGCGCTTGATAGGCGCTGTCCAGCCGCTGGCGCAGCATGATGGTGGGGCGATCCCCGGATATTTTACAGCCCAGAACCACCAGGGTAGTCTGGGTACCCTCCGGCGCACGGTGAAACAGCGCATAGCGCACCATCATCCCGCTGAGCAAAAGTACCAGCACAAGTCCCGCCGCCGTCAGCAGATAAAGGGTCCCCTCCATCCATCGCCAATGTTTTCCAAACACACGGTTCCACAGCGGCTGCTGGCGCACCAGCAGAAAATAGCAGGAGGCAAGCAGCAGCGCCCAGATCCCTTCACTTTTCCAGATACCGTGGGTAACCACCGGCAGCAAGCCGCAGATTAGACAGAATATTCCCAGCCAGAGGCATCCACGACGCATAAACAGATAAAACCATTCCACAAGAATTATGTCACCCTTTCTCCCTTACCCCTTTAGTGCTTACGACTGCAAATCCAGCGTATCACCCGCTCCTTTCTGGGAGTAGTATCATAGGGCGGATAGCGCAGACCAAGATCCAATATGGAGGAACTCTTGAGCAAGGATTTTTCATGGGAAAAGGTATCAAAGCCAGTTTTTCCGTGATAAGCTCCCATACCGCTCTCGCCGACACCGCCAAATGGCAAATTTTCTCCAGCCAGATGCAGCACCGTATCGTTGATACAGCCACCCCCAAAACGCAGTGCGCTCATCACTTTGTTCTCTACCCGGCTGTCCCGGGTGAACAGATAGAGAGCCAGGGGCGTGGGACGCTGCCGGATAAAATCAATCACTTCCTCCAAACGCTCGTAGGGCATGACCGGCAAAAGCGGCCCGAAAATTTCCTCCTCCATAATCGGGTGCTTCGGACTCGGTTCCCCGATCAGGGTGGGAGCAATCTTCAGCTGTTCCGGATCCTTTTCGCCTCCGTACAGAATGTTGCATCCCTCCATCAGCGAACAGATGCGGTCATAATGACGCTGGTTGATGATCTTGGGGTATTGAGGACACTGCTGGGGATGTTCCCCAAAAAATTCATGGATACAGCCCTTCATCGCCTCGATCAGCTGCCGGTACACCTTCTGGTGTACAAACAGATAATCCGGTGCCACACAGGTTTGACCGCTGTTGAGGGTTTTTCCCCAAATGATTCTGCGGGCAGCGATGGGGATCACGGCAGTATCATCCACAATACAGGGACTTTTGCCGCCCAGCTCCAGCGTCACCGGAACCATGTTTTTTGCCGCCTGCTCCAGCACTTGCTGTCCGACTTTGGTTCCTCCGGTAAAAAAGATATAATCGAATTTCTGCATCAGCAGAGATTTAGCCACCTCAACGCCGCCGGTGATTACCCGACAAAAACGCTGCTCAAAGTTCTGATTAAAAATCTGGGACAAGAGCTCCGCTGTAGCGGGAGCCAGTTCAGAGGGCTTGAGAATCACACAGTTTCCCGCCGCAATGGCTGCCACAGCCGGAGAAATGCTCAGCTGAAAGGGGTAGTTCCACGGGGAAAGGATCAGACAGACGCCATAAGGTTCGGGAATAACAGTGCCTCGCCCCCGAAACTGCATCATTGTGGTGGAAACCCTACGGGGCTTGGCCCATCTGCGGATATTGGAAAGGGTATGGGAAATTTGGGACAGGACAATCCCTACTTCGGTGGTATAAGCCTCCTGACGGCTTTTACCCAGATCCTGATGCAGCGCCTGGCAAATCTGATCTTGGTAAATTTGAATAATGTTATATAAAGAACGAAGCTGCCGGATACGGTATTCCACATCCAGCGTTGCACCGCTTAAAAAAAACTCTTTTTGTATATCGATCGAATTCATCTTCAAGCCTCCGGTCTCTTGACTTGTTATGGTATCATCATACACCATATTGCCTTCCTACGCAAAGCCGCCCCTGTTATTTTCCCCCGTGTTTATAAAAATTTACAAATTATCCACAACAGTTGTCCGACATCATTGAATTTTTCTACAATTTCATGTATAATAATTTCAGCATAAATTTTTGTGCAATGCTATATCAACCGCCGGGAGATCCATGCGGAGAGAAAGAGGGTAAAGAGTTTGGAATATATCATGAAAGGATTGGAACCAGCGGATGCATGGCGGTATTTTGAAGAGATCAGCGCCATCCCCCGCAGTTCCAAAAACGAAAAAGCTGTCGCCGAGTATGTAAAAAAATTCGCGGAAGAAAGAGGCCTCTGGGTGCAGATGGATGAGTTTTACAACCTCATCATCAAAAAACCTGGCTCCAAGGGCTGTGAGAACCTTCCAGCAGTACTTCTTCAGGGACATCTGGACATGGTTTGCGAGAAGGAGCCAGGTGTGGAACATGACTTTTCAAAGGAACCCATCCAGCTGGAAATCCAGCAGGGAAATATCCTTCGCGCCAAGGGAACCACTCTGGGGGCGGACGACGGCTTCGCCATCGCCTATATGATGGCCATTCTGGACCGGCAAGATTTGGTGCATCCACCGCTGGAGTGCGTCATGACCGTTCAGGAGGAAATCGGATTGGTGGGCGCTTTAAAACTGGACGGATCGGCTCTCACCGCCAAACAGATGATTGGCTTGGACGCCGGAAGCGAAGGAAAGTTCCTGGTTACCTCCTCCGGAGGCAACTTTGTGGATTATGAGATTCCCTTCACCCGCATCCCCTTTGCCGGACAGGCTGCGCGCATCGAGATTGGCGGGTTGCTGGGCGGTCATTCCGGCGGTATGGCAGACGCGGAGCGGGGAAACGCCAACAAACTGATGGGACGTATCCTCTACCGTATCTCCCAGCAGTTTTCCATCCATATCTGTCAGATTTCCGGCGGCACCAAGGTAAACGCCATCCCCAGAGAATGCCAGTGCGTTGTGGCGCTGCCTCAGGGCAGCCTGGAAAAGGCCGGCGCCATCGTTTCTGCGATAGAGGCGGAGCTGAAAGCCGAATACGCTTTCTCCGACCCTGGAGTGTTTGTCTCCTTTGCCGAAAGCACCGCATCCTCCATGCTGGATCCCGTCTCCTCCAACCAGGTAATCCGCGCCCTGCATCTGATGCCCACCGGACGGCAGTCCATGAGCAAAGCCATCCCCGGGCTGATCAACGCCTCCTTAAATGTCAGCAGCGTGCAGCTTGCGGAGGATGAAGGAATCATCCGTATCCCCGTCTCCATCCGCAGCGCGGAAAACAGCCTGACCAAAGCCATCACCGACGAACTGATGGATCTGGCCCAGATTCTGGGATTCCCCGCAAAGGAATACGGCGACTATCCCGCCTTCTCCTATTCGGCTCAATCCCCTCTCCGGGATAAGGCGATGGCCCTTTACCGGCAGACCAGCGGAAAGGAACCCCAAATTTTGGCGGTCCATGGCGGCACCGAATGCGGCATCTTCCGCAGTCTGTGTCCCGGCATCGATATCATCGGTTTTGGCCCGGAAAAAGGAGACGCCCATGTGCCCACCGAATGGATGAACATCGACTCCTTCGGCACCACCTTCCAGTTCCTGATCCGCCTTTTGGAAGAACTGACCCGATAATTTTTCCAAAAAGCGATTGCGGCCTTCCCAGCTTTCCTGTATCATGAAGATACGGACATCTTTACATTTTGCCCATTTTAAACCCGGCGGCTTCGGCCGACGCAAGAAAAGAGGAAATTATATGGAATATGTCATCAAAGGCAGAGAACCTGCCGACGCCCTGCGTTATTTTGAGGAAATCTGCGCCATTCCCCACGGCTCCAAAAACGAGAAAGCACTGGCTGAGTACATCAAGAAATTTGCCGAGGACAGAGGCCTTTGGGTCAAGATGGACGATATGTACAACCTGATCATCAAAAAGCCCGGCTCCAAAGGCTGTGAAGATCTGCCTCCCATCATCCTCCAGGGCCATCTGGACATGGTTTGCGAGAAAAATCAGGATGTGGTACACGATTTCGAGAAGGATCCCCTGAAGCTGAAGATCCGTGACGGCAACATCCTCTACGCCGAAGGCACCACCCTGGGCGCGGATGACGGCGTTGCCATCGCCTATATGATGGCGATTCTTGACCGCAACGACCTGGTCCATCCTCCTCTGGAGTGCGTTATGACCGTTCAGGAGGAGATCGGTCTGCTGGGTGCGCTGGGACTGGATGGAGCCGATCTCCATGCAAAACGGATGATCGGTATGGATGCCGGCGGCGAGGGCATCTTCCTGGTCAGCTCTGCCGGCGGCGGCTATGTCAACTATGAGATTCCCTTCACCCGCGTTCCCGCCCAGGGACAGGCGGTTGCCCTTTCGGTGCGCGGCCTGATCGGCGGCCATTCTGCCGGTATGATCGATGCGGAACGGGGCAACTCCATCAAAATCCTCGCCCGTACCCTTTACAATCTCTCCAAGACCTGCAAGTTCACCATCTCCACCATCTCCGGCGGCGCAAAGACCAACGCCATCCCCCGGGAATCCGACTGCGTGATTTTGCTGCAGCAGGGCACTCTGGAGGACGTCAAAGCATCCGTCGCCGAGAGCGAAGGAAAAATCAAGGCGGAGCTGGCCTTCTCGGATCCCGATGTATCCATCAGCGTATCCGCCGCCAGCGCCGACACCATGATGGACGAGACCGCCAGCAAAAAACTGCTGCGCGCCCTGCATCTGGCCCCCAACGGATGCCAGATGATGAGCAAAGCGATTCCCGGCCTGGTCAACGCCTCCCTCAATGTAGGCGTAGTCACCACCCACGGGGACAAGGTGGTGATAGAGCTGCTGATCCGCAACGCGGCGGACAGCCTGCGGGAGATGATCGCAGACAATCTGCTGGATCTGGCGGACACCATCGGTATCACCGCTTACACCTTTAAAGAGTTCCCGGCCTTTGATTACTCTGCCGAGTCTCCGCTGCGGGATCTGGCCATGTCGCTGTACGAAAAGACCAGCGGCAAGAAAGCCGAAATCCGCGCGGTACACGGCGGCACCGAGTGCGGCGTATTCCGCACCCTCTGCCCCGGCATCGATATCATCGGCTTTGGCCCCCGCAAAGGCGAGGCGCATACCCTGGCCGAATGGATGGATCTGGACTCTTACAACACCACCTTCCAGTTCCTGATCAAGCTGCTGGAGGAAATCACCAAGCTCTAATCTTTTGACGAGCTTGACGGGCTTGCCAGCCGTTTCAGAGACGCTTTTCCCGTTTTTTCCGGGGAAAGCGTCTTTTTTGCGTTTATCTGCCTCCGTACAGGCCAGAATCCTGATGTATGCATCAAAAAGTAACGGACCATACTTTTTCTTTTCACAAAAGTATGCTAGAATGGTTGTGCTTATGGTAAAGCTGTCTGTTCCGGCGGCGGTTAGGAGATATCAATATGGGGCATCTGCATCTGTACACTGCGCTCTGTCGCTTCTGTTCCCTGGCACTCTGCATCTGTCTGCTTTTCGGCTGTACCCGACTGAATATGTCTCAGGAGGACCTGGAAATCCAGATGATGGAACACTCCTCCGCCTCAGTACTGTCCACTCCCGCCCCACAGGAACAGACCGACCTCTGCCTCCCGGTTTCCGACGAGGGAATCCACAGCCCCTTTGCCTACGCCGGTACCACCCCCAGCGTGGTGCCGCTGATCTATCAGTCGCTGTTTTATCTGGATGACAACTACTGTCCTCAACCTCAGCTGGCCGGCACCCTCACCATGGGAGCGGAAAACACCAGCTGCACCGTTACCCTGCGCACCGGCGCTCGGTTTTCCGATGGATCCGGCGTATCCGCCGCGGATGTGGTGGCCTCCCTGCGGGAGGCACTGCGATATCCGCAGCGCTTTACGATGCTTGCTCAGACCGTCTCCGGATGCCGGGAGGAAAACGGCGCTGTAGTCATCACCCTACAGCAACCGGAACGAAACATTGCCTCGCTGCTCACCTTCCCTGTATGCAAAGCTGGAACCCAGTCTCAAGACATTCCGCTGGGAAGCGGGCCGTTTGTCTATCAAACCGGCTCCAATCTGTTGGAACAAAACCCCTACTATCCGGAAGATTCCCTTTCGATCCAAAAGGTGGAGCTGATCCCCGTATCGGATGAGGAATCGCTGGGATATATGCTGAAGATCGGCGTCATCGACTTTTATTTTTCCGCCAATGCCACCCCCGATTCCTACAGCCATGGCTCTCGGGAATATGTTACCCTCAACCGGCTGACCTATCTGGGCGCCAACCGGCAAAGCGGAGCCCTCCTCTCCAACGATTCCCTTTGGCAGCTGATTCTGGACACCATCCAAAAGGAACAGCTGGTATCCTATGCCTGCGGCAATACCGCCAGCATCACCAATGTTCCCTTCCATCCCGGATACTGGCAGCATCGCACCCCCAACGATTTGCCCCAGTCATCCCAACCGGAAAGCGCCCCTCTATCCCAATCCTCCTCCCCGTCTCAGCCGGAACAGCCGCTGAGCATACAGCAGATCATGCAGCAGTTGGGATATTCCCAGCAGGACGCGGAAGGCTATTGGTGCAACAGCTATCAGGGCGCAATGAACCGGTTTACCCTTCGCATCGTAATCAACACCGAAAACACCGTGCGCCATCAGCTGGCGCAGCTGCTGAGAGAACAGCTGGGAGAGATTGGAATCGAGGCCCAGATTGTCTCGGAAGCCTATGCCAGCTATCTGCAAACCATCGCTTCCCGTCAGTTTGATCTGTATATCGGGGAGGTACAACTGGACGTCAATATGGATCTGTCCCACCTGTTTACCGAGGAAAACTGTGCAAAATTGGGGTTCCCCTACCACGCCGATCTCCTGGAAGCAGCCCGGCAGCTCCAAGGCGGCCAGATCAGTGACGAGGCGTTTTTGTCGCTGTTTTTCTCCTACGGAACGATGGAGCCGCTGTACTATCAAAGAGGCACCTTGTGCTATACCCGAAATCTGACCGCCGATTTTATCGATGGACATCGGGAACTGTTCTACCGGCTGGAATGGTACTAAAGCATCGGTTTTATCAGACATCCTACAGACATCCCGGCTTTGAAGCATAAATTTTTTGAAAAACACCCTGTTTCATGCTATAATGAAGCTGCAATCTATCGCGGCGTTTGGGCGCTTTCCGCGTCATAAACGTCCCTTCATCTTAAACTACCTCTCAGCCCGTCGGCGGGGAATCCCTTGCCGTCGGAAAATCCAATACCCAAATCCATTTAAGGGGGTAAAGTGATGGTCAAATTGGAAAACTATCTTGGAATCATTGAGATTTCAGAGGAATTTTTCGTAAACCTTGTGGGATATGCCGCTTCCAGATGTTTCGGCGTGGCGGGTATGTCCCCCTCCAAGTACAGATTGTCCGACCGGCTCCGGAAAAAAAATGATTCCCTCAACAAAGGGGTGCGCATCCGTTATTCTGGAGAGATGCTGGTCATTGATCTGCATATCATCGTTACCTATGGGGTAAACATCAGCGCCATTGTAAAAAGCATCGTCAACAAGGTGCGCTATACCGTTGAGCAGGCCACCAGCCTTCATGTGGCCAAGGTAAACGTCTTTGTAGACGGGATGCTTTCATAGCTGCGGCCTGTCCGTTTCCAAGTCAAATAACCGGCATAACCGGCAGCGCCATACGATACTCAAACGATTTGTAGCTTG
Source organism: Ruminococcaceae bacterium UBA1405 (assembly GCA_002305685.1). Lineage (GTDB taxonomy): Bacteria > Bacillota > Clostridia > Oscillospirales > Ruminococcaceae > UBA1405. Next base: position 6,794 of record DBQB01000071.1, on the reverse strand, counting down.
CGGCCTGGGAAACAAAATGGAGCGTTTCCCGCCACCTGTACAGTCTTTGTGAAGTATCGCGCCCTGGTGTACCAAGAGGAGTGTAAATAAAGTGATAAACGGCGTGATGCTGCGGGACGCCATGATCTCAGCAGCCAACCATATTTCCAACAAGCGTCAAATCGTGGACGCGCTCAATGTTTTTCCGGTACCGGATGGGGATACCGGAACCAATATGTCAATGACCATCGGCGCGGCCCGGCGGGAGCTGGAACGGGTGGGGGAGGATACCACCGTTGCCCAGACGGCCAGCGTTGCCGCCGCCGCTCTGCTGCGGGGCGCGCGGGGAAATTCCGGCGTCATTCTCTCGCTGCTGTTCCGGGGATTTTCCAAAGGATTGGCCGGAAAGGAAACAGCCACCGGTTCCGATGTGGCTCAGGCGCTCGCCCTGGGCGTCCAAGCAGCGTATAAGGCGGTGATGAAGCCTACCGAGGGTACCATCCTCACCGTTGCCCGTGTCGCTGCGGAAAAAGCGCAGCAGGCTTTGGAGCAAAACAGCGATATGACCGCCAACGAGGTTTGGCGGGTGATTCTGGACGCCGCCGCCCAGGCGCTGGAGGAAACCCCGGAAATCCTTCCGGTGCTGAAAAAAGCCGGCGTAGTGGATGCGGGAGGCCAAGGGCTTCTGTTCATCTTTGAGGGCATGGGCAGCGTCTTCTTTGACGGAAAGATTGTGGATGCCGACGATGAGCAGCAAAAACCGGTGAAGCATTCCTCCGACGACGATTTTGTCAATGCTGCCGGGGAATTTGACGGGGAGATCACCTTCTCCTACTGCACCGAGTTTATCGTCAACAAAACCACCGACAAGGAGCCCATCAAGCTCCGCGCTTACCTGGAATCCATCGGCGACAGCGTGGTGGTGGTAGACGATGATGAGATCATCAAATGCCATGTCCACACCGATAACCCCGGAAACGCTTTGCAGGAAGCGCTTACCTTCGGTACCCTGACCCGCATCAAAATTGAAAATATGCGGGAACAGCACGCCGCCCAGCAGGAGAGCGTCCGTCAAAGCCAGATGAAGCAGGAAACTGCCCAGGACTCTGAAGACCTCTTTCCCTACGCTCCGGTGGACCCCTCCATCCCCTATGGATTTGTGGCGGTGGCCGCTGGGGAGGGAATCCATCAGCTGTTTTTGGATCTGGGGGTCAACCAGATTGTCAGCGGCGGCCAGACCATGAACCCTTCCACCGACGACATCCTCAGAGCCATACAGGCGACGCCGGCCAAGACGGTGTTTGTCCTGCCCAACAACAAAAACATCATCATGGCTGCGGAACAGACGGTCAAGCTGGCGGACCGCAACGTTTATGTGCTGCCCACCCGCACCATTCCCCAGGGACTTTCCGCCATGCTGGCCTTTGACCCGGACAATTCCCTTGCCAACAACCAGCTGGCCATGACCAAGGCGCTGGAACGGGTCGGCACCGGACAGATCACCTTTGCCGCCCGGGATTCCGATTACGACGGTTATAAGATCAAAAAGGACGAGATTTTGGCGCTGGAAAACGGAAAGCTCACCTTTACCGATAAGGACCTGACCAAAGCCTGCGTCAAGCTCACCCGCTCTCTGGTTCGCTCGGTCAAGGAGTGCTCCTTCATCACCCTGATCTATGGGCAGGATATCCCCGCGGAACAGGCGGAGAAGATCGAGGCTGCTGTCCGCGCCCGGGTACCCAGCGATGTGGAGGTTGCCCTGATTGCAGGCGGCCAGCCGGTTTATTACTTTATTATTTCGGTGGAATAAAATAACCCGTACGACGATAAAAAAACGCCGTTTCCCGCCCAGATGCGGGGAAACGGCGTTGATTTTATCACCGGATTTTTGGGAGGTAGATGGGATGCAGCTTTCCCCACAACACAGCTATACCGCACAAATCTTTGAGGAGATGGATTTTTCCGGGATCGATCTCTCCGACCTGACGCTGCTGGACTGTCATTTTGTCCGCTGCCGTTTTCAGGGAAGCAGCTTGACCGGACTGAAGGCCCGCCACTGCAGCTTCTCCCAATGCGCCTTTTCCTACTGCCGGATGGCGGAAGCGTCCCTGGAGGACTGTTCCCTCTCCGGATGCCGTCTGGACAACGCAAATTTGATGTGGAGCTGTTTTCTCGACTGCAAAGGACTGGGCTGCGTCTTTGCGGGAGCGGAGTTTACCGGCGCCACCTTCCGGGGCGGGAACTTTTCCATGTCCAGCTTTCTCTCCTGTGACCTGCGCAAACAGCGCTTTGAGAAGGTTCGGCTGGAGCAGGCGGATTTTCGGCAGTGCTGTCTGCGGCAATGCGGATTTCCCGGCTGTGATTTGAACCACGCCGTCTTTGCCGGAGCCGACCTGACCGAAACGGACTTCCGCGGAGCCAAACTGGACGGGGTAGATTTTCGCCTGATGGAGATGAAACGAACCCGGTTGGAGCTGGAACACGCAATTTTGGCGGCGGAGAGCTATGGGGCCGTGATCTGCTGACCCAGCGACAGCGCCAAAATACCGCTGCAAACTTGCAAATAGAGCAAAAATAGATCGAAAACACCGGAAAACTTCCGTGCTCTGAAAAAAGGATGAAGATGATGGCTGAAAATACCAAACAAAAGGTCAAGGGACGGTTTGCACCCACCCCCAGCGGAAGAATGCATCTGGGCAATCTGATGTGCGCGCTGCTGGCATGGCTGTCCGCCAAATCCCAGGGCGGCTCCATGGTGCTGCGCATCGAGGATCTGGACCGGGAGAGGAGCCTTGAAAAATATCGCACGCTGCTCATCGAAGATCTGGACTGGCTGGGACTCTCTTTTGAGGAAGGGCCTGGAGAGAACGGCCCCTGCGCCCCCTACGATCAGAGCCGGCGGTATCCCATCTATGAACAGGATTATCGCCGCCTTTTGCCCAGAATCTATCCCTGCTTTTGTTCTCGGGCGGCTCTTCATGCCGCCAGCGCTCCTCATCTGTCGGATGGGCGGGTCCTCTACAGCGGTGTCTGCCGCACGCTCACCGAGCAGCAGCGGAAGGAGCGGATGCGCTTACGCGCTCCGGCCTACCGCATTGCGGTGGAGGATACGGTCATCGGCTTTACCGACGGCGTCCAGGGATGGTATCAGGCATCCCTGGCCCAGGAATGTGGGGATTTTATCGTCCGGCGGGCCGACGGGGTGCTGGCCTATCAGCTGGCGGTGGTCCTGGACGATGCGCGGATGGGCATTACCCAGGTAGTCCGCGGCCGGGATCTGCTTTCCTCCACCCCACAGCAAATCTGGCTGTACCAGCTGCTGGGCTTTTCGGTACCGGAATTTTATCACATTCCCCTACTCACCGACCCGGAGGGAAAACGGCTCTCCAAACGGGACCTGGATCTGGACCTGGGGATTCTCCGGCAAACATATCGCCCTCAACAGCTGACCGGGATGTTGGGATACCTCTGCGGGCAGCTGCCAATGCCACAGCCCATCACGCCGGCAGAGCTGGCACAACGGTTTGACTGGGCCAAAGTCCCCCGGCAGGATATCGCCCTGCCCCGCAGCCTCCTTTCCGATCTATCGAAGCTGTAAAAACATCTTGCAAGACAAAGTAAGGCTGCCATGGCAGTAAAAAACCGGGGCTTTTGGAAGTTTTGTCCTCCCAAAAGCCCCGCACTGCTGTAATTCATCGCTTTTTCAGCAAGGCACCGCGCTTTTTTCAGCGCCCGCCTTCCCGGAAGAAGCAGGCGTTTTGTTCCCGCTGGGGATCGTCGTAATCGTCCAGAAAACTGTAATGCTTTCCAAAGCGCTGGCACCCGATCACCGTCTCCAGATTGACGTTGTGCAGGCTTTGAAAGATGTTGACATCCACTTGGGGATTGATCTGCCGCAGCTGCCGGATCAGCGCCTTGGTCTCCGCCCGCTTGGAATCCCCGCCCAGCTCAATATCCGGGTTGTTCTCGGTAAAGCGGCAGGCACACTGAAGAAAATGCAGTCCATTGTATTTGGCCCAGGCTATGATATCCGCTTCCCGCACCTGGTAAAGGGGACGGATCAGCTCCATGCCGGGGAAATTCTGGCTGTGAAGCTTGGGCATCATGGTTTTGTACTCAGCGCTGTAAAACATACTCATCAGCGTTGTCTCAATGACATCGTCAAAGTGATGGCCCAGCGCAATCTTATTGCACCCCAGGGACTGGGCATGGTTGTAAAGAAATCCTCTGCGCATCCTGGCGCAGAGATAACAGGGGGAACGGTCCACCTGGGTCACAACCTCAAAGATACGGCTCTCAAAAATCTCCAGCTTCAGCCCCAATGTTTTGGCATTCTGCTCGATCAGTGCCCGGTTTCTGGGCGCATAGCCTGGGTCCATGGTAATATAGTGAACGGTAAAAGGAACCTCGCTGTACTGCTGCAGATGCTGGATACACTTGGCCAGCAGCATGGAATCCTTCCCTCCGGAGATGCACACCCCAATGCAGTCCCCCGGCTGAATCAGCTGGTAATCCTTGATGGCGGCAATCAACCGGTTCCAGATGGGCTTTCGAAATTTCTTGATGATGCTTCTCTCAATTTCCTGCGCGGGTAGCATCTTGCGCTGCATACAGATCCTTCTCCTTCTGGGTTTGGGGTTGACGGGCAGTGGCGTAACGGCTCTCCTCCCCGGGATAGCCGTCCAAAATTCTTTTCAGCAGCCGCAGCGCCACCATCAGCGCCTGACGCTCCTGTTCCGTTGCTCTGGAAAACATCTGGGCAGATTTTTCCGCCTGCCGGCAGTGAATCTCCTCCACCAAACGGTTTCCCTCCTCGGTCAGCTCCAGAAGCACCAGACGGCGGTTGGATTCGCTTCCCTTGCGCTGTACCAGGCCTTTGGAGACGAGGACATCCACCACCTTGGTCAGCTGCTGTTTGGAAATGCGCAGCGAGCCCGCCAGCTGGGTCATATTGGAGTCGGGAAAAGAACTGAGAAACAACAGCGCCAACATCTGATTGGTTGGGATGGGATTTCTCCCGGCATCGTCGGGATGTAAAAAAGCATGGCGATACATCAGCGGCAACAGAAAAAAGAATTCCCGCATCAGCGCCGCATCCTCAGAGATATAAGATTCCACGAGATTATTTCTCCTTTACGTAAAACAAAAACATAGATACCGTTCTAAACCGAACCGGAAGCACCGCCCTGGCTCTACAGTTTACCTACAAGTATACGTACAAGCCGCCGTCCTGTCAATCCATGGCGGACAAAACGGTACATCAATATTTACTGTATTCTATTTTTACAAATCATTCATATATTTCTCCGTGACATATTGTATCTTTAATGTTACAATTACAGCGCATATGATATTGTAATTGCTTTGGGGAAACACCGCAGGCCTTTGGGGTCCGGCGGCGCCAAATTACCATTCAGGATCTTTCAGATAACGGATTTACAGAAGATGGGAAGGGAATTTCATGATCAGGAAAAAAAGGAATCATTTTGGGAGGCGTAGCTGTGGCACTTGCTGCCGTGACGGTGGTTTCCCAGCTGACCAAACAGCCGGTGCTGCCCACAGTACAAACAATGACGCTGTCCCCCACCACCCTCTCCAACACGGTGAGCGTCACCGGAACGGTGCAGAGCAGCAATTCCTATCAGGTGTACGCCAACTACTCCGGACAGGTGGAGCAGGTGATGGTGGAGGTAGGAGATCAGGTTCAGGCCGGGGACGTGCTCTGCCAGTTTGACGTGGAATCGCTGGAGATGAACATCGCCCAGAGTGAAGCCACCCTCAGCCAAACCCAGAACGCCGCCTACCTGCAGCTGCGCAGCGCCCAGAAGAATCTGGAAAACGCCGAGAAAAATCTGGAGGAAGGGCTCAACTCCAACATGATCAGCGCCGACAGCGCAGTGGATTCCGCCGAAATCGGAAAGCAGAACGCCAACATCAGCTTGGAGACCGCCCAAAACAGCGCGGACAGCATTCAGGATGTCCTCTCCGACTACCGGGAAGCCTACAGCGACGCCCTGAGTGATGAGCGGGCGGCAGACAAGGCGGTGCGGGAAGCGGAAGAAAAGTTGAAAACGTTGATGAACAACTCCACCAATTCCCAACAGCTGCAGCAGATCAACCAGGACATTGCAAACACCCGGGCGGATATTGCCGGCAAACAGTCCCAGCTCTCTGGTCTGCAGCAGAGCTATAACGAGGCGGTAGCAGCGCGGGAACAGGTGGAACAGGAAATCGCCGCCGCAGAGGAGGCAGGATTGCCAACAGATGAACTGGAAGAAAAATTATCTATTGCCGAAACAAACGAGACCGAAGCCAAAGAGGCGGTAACCGACCTGATAGAAACCATCAACTGGCTCCAAGACCAGCTGACCGTCCATGAGGAACGGCTGGCAGGATACTCCTCTGAGATCTCCGACGCCCAGGCGCAGCTGAGCGCCGCCATCCAGGCCCAGTCTGCCGCTCAGGCCGCAAAGTTACAGGCAAAAAGCGCCCTGGAAGCCAACCGCAGCTCCACCGACGCCGCCGACTCGGCGCTGGACCAGGCGGAATTAGGGGTGCAAAGCGCACAGAACAGCTATAATACCGCAGTGGCCCAGCAGGCGGCCACCCAGGCAGCGATCCAGCAGCAGATCGATTCCTACCGGGATGCGGTGACCTCCGCCCAGATTCAGGGGGATACCACCGCCCAGGAGCTTGCCTTGGAGCAGCTTTATAAACAGCTGGAGGACGCCACCGTCACCGCCCCCATCTCCGGCACCGTCACGGCGGTATACGCCGAGGAAGGGGTACCCGTGGACAGCTCCATTATGTGCGGA
>DBQB01000023.1 GCA_002305685.1 Ruminococcaceae bacterium UBA1405 | reverse complement strand
CTGGAAAGTACTTGCCGTTTACAGAGGGCGTGACGGAGACGCTCAAGGCTGAAAATCAGCTCTTATGGATTCAAAAGATGAGTAACATTCAGTCGTGTGTGCGGAAAGTCGTGGAGAGTGAGATAATCTATTCATAGGTGTTATGCGGCACTCCGACGCTATGTGGGAGTGCCGCATAAACTTAAATAAAAGCAATTCGGGTAATTGAAAAAGCCAATGATTTCGTGTATAATTTGAAAGGAAAATCAGACCGAGAAATCGGAATTTGTGAGGAAAAAAGATGTGTATGTATGAAATACGAAAAATACATAGCAATGAAGTAACGGAAGCCCTTGCTTTGGCATTAGAAGTGTTTTTACAGTTTGAAGCACCAGATTATAAACCAGAGGGGATTAACACATTCAAGCGAGATATAGTTGAAAATGTTGAATTTATTTCAAAATGTCAACAAGGTGTCTGCCCAATATATGCAGCATTTGATAAAGGGAAAATGATTGGAATTATAGGTATGCGTTCAAACAGAACACATATTAACTTGGTGTTCACCAAGAAAGAATATCATCGTCGAGGTGTAGCTACTTCAATTTTTCAGTATCTTTTAGCAGATATTCGGAAAGATAACCCAGCACTGCAAGAGATTACCTTAAATTCGTCACCATATGGTAAGCCATTTTATCTTCATATAGGATTTAAGCCGCAATCTGATGAGCAAGAAATAGATGGAATAAGGTTTACTCCTATGAAGTACACAATATGATAAATTCCAGTTTGTCGGGAAGTTGCAGAGAAGGAAAAGTCGGTATTTGAGGAGGTAAATAAAATGTTTGCATATCACGTAGTAACAGATAGACCTATGTACGTAGGGCAACAGATTATATTTGATGAAGAACATCACAACGGAGTATATCAAAGAGTATATGACAAAATAGATATTGTGAATGATATTTATGCTAATCCGTTTAAATATGATTCAGAAACATTAGAGCATCATACATCTGTTGCATTAAGAGAATTGGCGTTAGAGGAAGTTAGACGGAAAAAATATCCACAGTACCCTTCAAGAATGGGGTGTTTGTATGTTTCCAAATCGTTTGGAGAAGCGGATAATTGGGGAAAATTCTTTGCTGAAATTGGCAGACCTACATATCATATTGTTAAATTAGAGATAAAAGGTGACTATTTTATAGGGGACGCAACAAAATGTTTTAAAGGGCAACTGAGCAAGGAAGAAAATCTGAAACTAGCAGAAATTTATTGGGAAAATAAAATAGATACTTCAAATCAACAAGCTGTTTGTGAGATGTTAGTAAATGGGCAAATCACAGTTGTTGAAATCGTAAAAGAAATAAATGCAAATATAGAGAACGATTAACAAATTCTCGTTTGTAGCGGTTTTGATAAGAAACCGCTATTGCTTTTCTAAGCAAAATCGCTTATAATTTAAGTCACAACATATAGCTATTATCCGTAGTTGCAGAGCGAGTGTTATCAATGCCGATAACAAAATGATAACATTAGCTCATATAGGCAGGATAATATGGATATATCAAATAATCAAAAGAACTACAAACACGACAGAGAATAATCACTAAACAAAATTGATTAGTATTTGTCGAGTGGGAATGACCGTCAAAAGGTTGCAAACCTGCATGAATACAGGCTTTTTTGCCCGTTGCTGTGGCTCTTGATACTAGTTTGATACGATTCGTGTCCGCCCGGTATTCCCAAGAGAATAATCACAAAGAGACAAACAAAACTACCCGCTGAATTTTGAACCGTCCCAGATTATGCAGACAGCACAAAAAGAGTCCCATAGTAGGAACATTCGGTTTTAACGGGAGAGGCGCAGCGTCAGCGGCGCCTCTCCTGTTTTGCTTTGGATGCGCTCGTGGTTGTAAAAGTGGATGTAGCGGTCAATCATATCGTTGGCCTCGGAGAATGCTGGGGGTTGTGACGGTAAATGCACTCTGTTTTGAGAATGGAGAAGAAATTCTCCGCCATTGCATTGTCATACGGGTTTCCACGTCTTGACATGGACGGCGTTATGCCGTATTGTTGAGTTAGCTCAAAATATGCTTGTGAGGCGTACTGAGCACCTTGGTCGCTGTGGAGGTGGAGCTCCGCAGCGACCTTCTTCTTTTCTCTGCGTACTGCCTGGCGGATGGTGTCCAACACCAGGTTCACCGTTTGCTGTGTTGCAGTCTTGTAGGCCACAATGCTGTTGTCGTACAGATCTCGGATCATAGACAGGTACAGCACACCTTGCTTGGTCTGCATGTAGGAAATGTCAGTTACCCATTTGCGGTTTGGTGCTTGGGCATAAAACTCGCGGTTGAGAAGATTCTCGTATTTGTGTACCTGCTGCCCCATCTGCTGCCACTTCCTGCGACGCCGTATCTCTGAAAGCAGGCCGTATTTCTTCATGACACGCAGAATTGTCTTGGGATTGTGGTAAATTCCTTTGCTGCCTTTCAGCCACTGACACATTCGCCTGTAACCGTAGGTGTGAAAGCATTTGTCTTGTTGCTGCCGGATTATTTCGGCAAGAGCAGCGTCTTTTCGTGGCCGTCCCTTGGGCCTAATCGTGATCCCGGCTTCTTGCGTGCGTTGTTTGGCTCTCTCCCGTTTGACAAGTTCTTTTACGACATTCTTATCCCGAAAGCCAAAGTGCTCCGCTACTTCTCTCTGCGTTTTTCCAGCTGCAAGCATAGCTTCGATTTCCGGAACAATTCCTGTACATGCGTGTCATTTCCTTTACTCATACTGATACCCCCTGATGTAGTACTTCCATTTTCCTACATCAGGGGGTATTTTGTCACTATCTGTTTTTACTGGTTCGGTTATTTGTCATCCAGCAGGGTAGTTTTGTTTGTCTTATTTATTGTTCCGTTGAGAAACGCTTGACTCATGATTTCCGCAATCGTCACAGGTATAAGGCCAGTTGAGTTTCATTCAAAGTATTCGTCCCAGGTGATCTCTCCGCCTGTATGACCATTTGCAGGAGCTCAAGCGGGAGACCAAGGCCCTGCGGCAAGTCTCCGCTGACTATGAGCGGGTCATAAGGGCCTTTGGCCCAAACAGGTGTTAAAGGCCGATAAACAGCGGGAACAGGCAGAGAAAGGCCGCAAGCGCCCCCGGCGTTCCGGTGAACAGGGAAACGGTAAAATAAAAAGTATGGATAGCTATTGACAAACAAGCCTCTGTTGCATATACTAATTACATCAAAAACTTTTGATGTGAGGTGAGCAGATGGGAAACTACTCAGAGGACGCCAAGGTGTTTAAGGCGTTGTGTGATCCCAAGCGCCTTGCCATTTTGGAACAATTACGCAGCGGGGAGAAGTGTGCCTGTGTCTTGCAGGAGCCCATGGATCTGACGCAATCGGGGTTGTCCTATCACATGAAAATCCTGTGTGATTCTGGTATCGTAGTCAGTCGGCAGGAAGGCAAATGGACACATTACCGTTTGAGTGCATCTGGAGGGGAATGGGCGATGGAACGGCTGCGGGCTATTTTGACCCCTGACACAGAGCAAGATAATCACTGCCCTTCCTGTGGCAGATAAACGCCATCTCTTACCGATGGCGTTTATTTTAGGATAAAACATCAAATTTTTTTGATGTGTTTTTGATTCTGAGCAAAGCGAGGTTTGTGGGATGAGTGTATGGCAATTCTTTCAAGACGAGATTTTAGGAATGAAGTGGCTGAACCGATTGATTGGCAATGGCCTATCTGTATTTGGATTGGACACAGGTAGTCGAGTGGGCGGCAGTGTTCAGTTTTTTCTATACGATGTGATTAAGATCACTGTACTGCTGTGCTGCCTGATCTTTGTCATTTCCTACATCCAAAGCTATTTTCCTCCGGAACGAAGCAAGAAAATTCTAGGCCGGTTTCACGGCATTGGAGCAAACATCATTTCGGCCTTGTTGGGAACGGTAACGCCGTTCTGTTCCTGCTCCTCCATCCCACTCTTTATTGGCTTTACCAGCGCGGGACTTCCTTTGGGAGTGACCTTCTCTTTCCTGATTTCCTCCCCTATGGTGGACTTGGGTAGTCTGGTACTGCTCATGAGCATCTTTGGGGCGAAAGTGGCTGTGATTTATGTGTTGGTGGGATTGGTGATCGCTGTGGCCGGCGGCACAATCATCGAAAAGATGCACATGGAAAAGTATGTGGAGGGCTTTATCCTTTCCGCTGGAAGCGTGGATATTGAGTCTCCCACCCTTACCAAAACAGAGCGTGTGCAGTACGCAAAAGAGCAGGTTGTTTCCACCTTCAAAAAGGTGTTCCCCTATATTTTAGTGGGTGTGGGGATCGGAGCCGTGATCCACAACTGGATACCGGAAAGCTGGATCACGGCTGTATTGGGCAGCAACAATCCCTTTGGTGTACTTCTGGCCACCTTGGTGGGCGTTCCCATGTATGCGGATATTTTCGGCACCATCCCGGTGGCAGAAGCTTTGCTGGCAAGAGGCGCACAGCTTGGCACCATTTTGTCCTTTATGATGGCCGTGACAACACTGAGTTTGCCGTCTCTCATTATGCTGCAGAAGGCCGTCAAGCCGAAGCTGCTGGCTCTGTTTATCGGTGTTTGCACCGTTGGCATTATCCTGGTAGGCTACTTGTTCAATGTATTCCAATTTCTTTTCATTTAATTTAGGAGGTATGAACCATGGGATTGTTTCACAAAAACAAACAACAGGAAAAAACGTCCTGCTGCTGTGGTAGCTGCACGCCTGAGGCAATGTCTCAAGCAGAGGCGGGCAAAGGGTCCGGCGGTGTCAAAGTGCTTGGCTCCGGCTGCGCCAAATGCAATGCTCTGGAGCAGGCTGCCCGTGAGGCGCTGGCAGAGCTGGGCATGGAAACCACCATTGACCATGTGACGGATTTTGCTCAGATCGCCGCCTATGGCGTGATGTCCACCCCGGCGCTGGTAGTGGATGGTAAGGTAGTGTCCTATGGTAAAGTTCTCAAAAAGGATGAAGCCAAGGTGTTGATTCAGAAGGTGCGGGGGTAAATCATGGCCAAAAAACCAAAGGTAGCTTTTGTATGTGTCCACAATTCCTGCCGCAGCCAAATTGCAGAAGCCCTGGGCAAACTTCTGGCTTCCGATGTATTTGACAGTTATTCCGCAGGAACAGAAACCAAGCCGCAAATTAACCAGAACGCTGTCCGACTGATGAAGCAGCTTTATGATGTGGATATGGAGCAGACACAGCGCAGCAAGCTGCTGCGGGAACTGCCCCCGGTGGACATTGTGATTACCATGGGGTGCAATGTGTCCTGCCCGTCGCTGCCCTGCGATACCGGGAGGATTGGGGGCTGGATGATCCTACCGGCAAGGAGGATGGGTACTTTATAGAAGCGATCCGCAGCATTGGGGAAAAGGTTCTTTGCCTGAAAAACAGAATAGAAAATGGACTGTTGTAGTTACGCAAAACCATAGTTTTGCAAGTGGAAATCCCAGCCGTAGCCGTCAATGGTCGAGATGAACAGCGTACAAGTGCGCCTTTGCGAAAGTTTTTCCTATGAAACCACCTCAAATACGCCCTACTATATCTGAATTTGCCGAGTGGAAATGATTTCTTAAAATCCGAAAAAGCCTGATATAACGGGGTTTTTGAGGGGTTAAAGCCCGACTTGGCAACGATTAGGTAATATTTTTCATTATAAGAGAGCGAACTGACTTTATTGGTCGGTTCGCTCTTTATTATTTATGACAAAATGATGTTGACAGTACAAAGGTCTTAAAATACTGATAAAGCTGACGGACATTTAACTTTGCGATTTCAACCAGCGGATACTGTTGCTGCAAATATTGAATAAACACACATCCCAAATAATAACCGACATCACTGTGATGTTTATAACTGCACCAATCTCCGAAAAAGTCCTGCGTGCTTATGTTGTTATCTATGCGTTGGAGATATTCCTGTTTGATATCGGTTATATTGGAGGTACACCAGGTAAGCCAATCGTTTTGATTTTGATGATAGTAGTGATTGTCTTGACATAAAATCTGTTCACAAACCATTGCAATTCCTTCCTGATATAGCTGCACCAGTGAATCTTCTCCCTTTGATTGCGTTTTCGGAGAAAAATTTCCATAGGTTTTATGCCATATGTGACCAATTTCATGGAATAGCAATGCTCGCAAAGCGGTTTCGTTTTGCCAGTTTAATTCTATGATTTTTTCGATTCCAAGCAAGATGGCATTTCTGCCGTCAAGTGTTGTTGCCCAGCCTGCACCGTTGCATAATCCCAGATAAAGAATCACGTCCAATTCGATATCGTTTTCAAAAAGTTTTTTTATGTTGCGGTTGAGTTGTTGTGTTACAGCGATAAAGGAATTGTTGGCCAACTGTGCTGCTTCGTGATGGGATACAACATTGTGAATAACAGGTAAGATGTCGCGGCAGTAATCGTAATTTCTTGCATCTCGTTCGCACTTTTCACTTAGTTCACTGGAAAACTGTTTGGTATATTTCCTCCAAGAATCCAGATCAAATAGATTGTTTTTAAAACAAGAGTGAATTTGCTCAAATGTATTGATGATTCGCATTGCTTGATATCTCCGCTTCTGTTTCATGTTCTGCCAGATGCATACCGGTGAAAATGTTGAAAGAGCGATGTCGTGCGGTATTTTCTGTTATCTCTAAGGAGACGGCAAAAAATAGACGGCTTGCTGATGAACATTTTAACAACTTTAAAACGTATCTTTACTATAAACATAGTAGTTAAATTGGATACGGTCAAGATCCACGAAGGAAATGGAAAATGCTTTCCTGTTTAAGAGCTTTCTAACGATCCTTCTTCTTTATAAATGTTCCTAAAATCTTAAAGCCTGACCGTAGACAAAAAGGGCACAATCCATCAGCAGAAAGGGATTTCTCAGAACGATAACAAGATAATGGAAAAAAGCAATCAAATGTTTCCTGTTTATTGCAACTGTAGCTTGTGAAATAAAAGGCTGTGTACTAGAGTGATAGTAAGATGACAGCAATGCTGCTGTCTTTTGCCATTCTACCAAGAAGTACAAAACAGGAGGTAGCGATTATGTCCTTGCAAGAAAAGATTCTGCATGATACCCCTGTCCTGCGTCTGGCAGACAATACCGTTTATGATGGCAGCAAGGTCCAGATTCTTCGCAGTTGGGACAGTGAAGAGCAGTGTCTGAATATCGTCCTGACCAACACTGGCTCTAAGCCGCTTCAGGTGCGGGAGATCGTATTCTATTCCGGTTCCGCGCCTTACGCGCCGGACACCCGCTTTTATGGGGAAGGCTATCATATGCTGACCCAGTATCGCGGCAGTTTGGAACATCCGGAACTCATTGGTGCTTATGGCACAGACCGGGAATTCTTTCGCTTTCCCGATACACCTTTTACCCAGGGAAAATGGATTGTTTATAACCTGATGATGTTTTTCCCGCAAGGACAACAGACCGAGCTTGTGGCCTTTGGTTCCTGCAACCGTTTTATGGGAGAATTTCGTTTTACTGGGGACTATTTGGAGCTGGTGATGGATACCGAATGCCTGACTCTGGATCCTGGAGAAAGCTGGCGGTTGGAAGAATTGTTTATGGAAACTGGCTATGATCACAATCGGCTGTTGTCTGACCTGGCCAGGGCCATCCATAAAAACCATTCTCGACGGGAGTATCCGGAAATCCCAACCGGATGGTGTTCTTACTATTGTCTGCGCCCGATGACGGTAGATGGCTTAGTGGAGCAAAGCCGCGCAATGGCGGAAAAGATACCGGAATTAAAACGAATCCAGATCGATGGCGGTTATGAAGCCTATGATGGAGATTGGCTGGTTGCGCATCCCCGTTTGGGCGCAGATATGAAAACCATCTGCCGGCGAATCTTTGAAACGGGGATGCAGCCGGCGGGATACATCTCTCCCTTTTTGGGTCAGGTCGGTTCGGCGCTTTTGCGGAACCACCCCGACTGGTTTGTGCAGGACGAAGAGGGAAAGCCCTTCAACAAAATTGGTCACAAGGAGAACTGGTATATGCTGGATGGTTCCAATCCGGCGGCCTGTCAATATCTGTACGATATTACAAAGGTGATGCGGGAAGAGTGGGGGATTCGTTACTTTAAATTGGATTTTCTCTCCTATGGCGCCTTGCCGGGAGGGAAGCGGTATGATCCAAAGATGACCAGGGTACAGTCGTTCCGCCGTGCCATTCAGGCGATTGTGGAGGCGGCGGGGGAGGATAGCTTTATCCTGGGCTGCAACGCTCCTTTTTGGCCTATCCTGGGCCTTTGCCATGGCAACCGGGTGACCAACGACATTGCAAGGGATTGGAAACACGTTTCCGGAAATGCGGTGGAACTCTTTTATCGCAACTGGCAGAACAATCGCCTTTGGTACAACGATCCGGATGTAGTGGTGCTGGAGCCCATCGATCTCTCCTCCTGGAGAGGGGATCAGTGGGTGGATCGAACCAGCAAATTGACCCCGGCGGAATTTGAATTTCATAAAGCCTTTGTTGTGGCCAGCGGTGGGATGATCCTCAGCGGAGATTTGTTGACACAGCTTTCAGAACAATCGCTCAACTGTCTCAAACGGCTGATTCCTGCAACCGGTGTGGCAGCTGTCTTTGACAATGACCGTTTTGAGTACGGCTGGGTACAGCTGCCGGAGAAAAAGCTGCTGTGTCTGTTTAACTGGGAGCAGCAGTCCAAAACCCTCTCGATTCCTTTGGAAGGGAGATATCAGGTGTCAGATTTCTGGACAGATGAAGAGCTTGGGCAGTATTCTGACTCCCTTTCGGTGGAGATGCAGCCCCATGGCGGCCGCGTTTTGGTGTTGCAGGAGTCGAGATAGTTTTTTATAAAGCAAACCAATGTAGATAAAAAGGAGGCAACGTCTATGCAATCACAACGCGCTTTATGGATGCGGGGAAATTTTGGGATGATGAGCCACTGGCTCTATCACCCGGTTGACACCCATCGAAAACCGGGCGGTAATGTAGAGATTCCTTTGGAAACCGCCGTGAAGGAATGGAATCATCGGGTAAATGGATTTGATGTGGAAAGATTGGCAGATCAGCTGGAACAGGCCGGAGCCAAATGGTTTATTTTGACCATCGGTCAAAACAGCGGTTTTTACTGTGCGCCCAATCCAGTATATGACCAAATTGTCGGGTATCCTCTTTCCAAATGTTCCCAAAGAGATCTCTTCCGGGATTTGGCTGTCGCACTGAAAAAGAAAGGGATACGCACCCTTGCCTATCTTCCCAGCGGGGCGCCGGAAGGGGATTTCCAGGCCTGTTTGCATTTCAAATGGCAGAACGGGTATTGCTATGATGCCAATGGTGTACGGATGGTTACCCCAGATGGCGTGCGGGTACGGCGTCCCAACCATCGTCTGGCGGAGTTTCAGCAAATGTGGGAACAGGTGGTGCGTTATTGGGCGCAGCAGTGGGGAGAACTCTGTGCTGGTTGGTGGATTGACGGGGTATATTTCGCAGATCAGATGTATCAGTTTACGCAAGCGCCCAACTTTCATAGTTTTGCCGCGGCGCTGCGTGCAGGAAATCCCGAATGTGCCATCTGTTTTAACGGTGGAATTCAGCGGTCAGATACCGTCGATCCTTTATCTGAGGAGGAAGATTATACCGCTGGAGAGATGAACAGCTACCTTTATACCCCCTTTGGACATCATCGAATTCGGGAGGATATGCTCCAGGGTAGAGCGGGCCAGGCACAGCTGCATCTGCTCAATTTTCTTGGAAAAAATTGGGGACAAGGCGATGCGCCGCGTTTCCCGGAACCGCTGGCAACGGCATGGACAGACTATATTTTGCATGGCGGCGGAGCGGTTACCTGGGACGTACCCACCAATGAGAAGGGAGAGATCCCACAGTCGTTTATCCAGTTGCTGCAAAAAATCGGAAAGAAAGGATAATCTGACAGAAAAAGAATCTGGCGCCGGTGTCCCGGAAAAGATGTCCAATCATTCAGACCTCTTTGACAAAAGCCTTGAGAAATCTCTCAAGGCTTTTAAATTGCCGGGAAAATAACCATTGTATCTTTAGAAAGGCCGGTATTGCGCTTTTTCTATCTTTCTGCTATACTGACGAAAAAACAAATACCATCAAACAACAAGGGAGGAAATCAGATGGGCAACGAATATGATCGCGATGAATTTTTTCTACAATATGCAAGTATGCCTCGAAGTGAACAAGGACTATCGGCAGCAGGGGAGTGGCATCAACTGAAACCTTTGTTTGAGCCGGTGAAAGGAAAAAGAATCTTAGATTTGGGATGCGGATATGGTTGGCATTGCCGTTATGCAGTGCAGCAGGGAGCCGTAGAAGCATTGGGCATTGATATCAGCCAAAAAATGTTGAACCAGGCGGAAAAACTGACCCACGAAGAAGGGATCACCTATCGCCTATGTGGAATTGAGGAATATGAATATCCAGCTGGACGATGGGATTTTGTGGTTTCCAATTTGGCGCTGCACTACGTTGCGGATATTCAGTGGGTTTTCCAACAGGTGGCCCGGACCCTCACTCCGAAAGGTGTGTTTTTGTTTAATATTGAGCATCCAACCTTCACTGCCGGAGTAGGGCAGGACTGGGTTTATGACGCCCAGGGCCGGCCGCAATACTGGCCGATTGACGATTACTTTATTTCAGGGGAACGAAAGACACACTTTTTGGGCTGCGAGGTAACCAAACAGCACCATACTTTGACCCAGATCCTGATGGGGTTGCTTCGTTGCGGTTTCGTCCTGGAGGCGGTGGAAGAAGCCCAACCGTCCCAGGAGATGTTGTCGTTGCCTGGGATGAAAGATGAACTGCGCCGCCCCATGATGCTTTTGGTCAAAGCGCGGATTGAGAAATAACCAGTGTGTGCTCTGAAATATAAACTAAGAGATAAATAGAGCGGTTTTCGGGCAAAAAAGTGATTTTTAGAGGATTTATAGAGAAGGAGTGCATCCAGAGCCCTGCTGTAACTTGGGATAAGTCCGCCAATACCGCTTTGGCATTTGAGTTATTTTGCCGGATCTGATATACTAATATCAGGTGATAGTACAAAAACAGATGGAACCGACCCGCCGCTGTTTGGCTGTCATCATGGGTCAAAATAACAGTATAAAGGAGAGAACCGTATGTTTGCGATTCCCGTAGTAATTGTCCTGATTCTGCTGTTTTTGCTCTGTTGGCGCAGAGTGCCGGCCGATAAGGCAATGGTCATCACCGGATTAAAGAAACGGGTGCTCAGTGGCCGGGGCGGTTTTATGATCCCCCTGTTGGAAACCAGCTGTGTGATTTCTCTGGAGAATATCTCAATGACAACGGATGTGACCGAAGCCCCGTCTCAGCAGGGTATCTTTGTGGACGTTGTGGGTACCGCTGTTGTGAAGGTAAGAAATGAGCCCTCCAGCATTTATAAAGCGGTGGAGCAGTTTTGTTCCGGCAATGCCAAATCCACCAAAGACGTCATCAGCGGTATGGTGGAACAGATTTTGGAAGGTAAGCTGCGCGGCATCGTCTCCACCATGACGGTGGAGGAGATCAACTCCAACCGTGCGGAGTTTGAACGCCGGGTGGAGAGCGATATCAACGAAGAGCTGGATGAGATGGGATTGCAGCTGCTGTCCTATTCCATTTTGAAGATTGCAACCCAAGGCGGATATCTGGAAAACCGTGCCCGTCCCCAGGTAGCCCAGTCCAAAGCGGAGGCGGAGATCGCGGAGGCGGAGCGCAAACGGGATACCGATATCAAGACGGCGGAGGCAATCCGGGAGGGAGAAAAGGTAAAATTGGCCGCAGACGCTGAGGTAGCAGAGGCGGAGCGTGACAAATCCCTGAAGGTGGAGCAGTACCGGGCCGAGAGCGACCGGGCGAAGGCAGAGGCGGACGTAGCGTATTCCCTGATGGAGATTGAGAAGCAGTCGGAGGTGGAGCGTCAAAAAGCTGCACTGGCGGAGGAAGCGGCGCTGCGCGTGGAAAAAGAGCTGATTGCCAGCGTGGATAAGCCTGCGGAGGCTGCACGCCGTAAAACCGAGATCGAGGCTCAGGCCGCGAAGGTAAAGGCGGTGTTGGAGGCCGAAGCGGCTGCGGAAACCATCCGAATTGAAGCCCAGGCGAGAGCGGAAGCCAAGAAGATCGAAGCCCAGGCCGACGCCCAGGCGATCCGGCTGAAAGGTGAGGCAGATGCAGACGCCATCCGTGCCAAAGGTATTGCCGAGGCGGACGCCAAGAACAAGCTGGCGGATGCCATGGCCAAATACGGAGAAGCAGCGGTGGTGGAGATGCTGATCGGAAAGCTGCCTGAGATTATGGGGCAGGTTGCCAAGCCGATGGAAAACATCGACAAGATTACGGTGATCGATACCGGCAACGGGGAGGGCGGAAACGGCGCTTCCAAGGTTGCCAGAACCGTTACCAATGTGGCTGGAACCGGATTTGAGGTGCTCAAGGAGCTGACAGGATTGGATGTTGCCCAGATCATGCGGAAGTTTGCGGAGAAGAACCGTTCCCAGGATCTGGATCTGGAGACCATTGTCCAGGGCTTGGCAGCTTCTCAGGCGGCCAAGGAGGAGCATAGCGAGACAGATGAAGTGCAGCCGCAATAAGCTGACTTTTGGACGAAACCCTTTGAGACGGTAAAAAACGGTGCCGGAAGATGTTTGCATCTTCCGGCACCGTTTGTCTGTTCAGAATAAGGCATAATCCCCCAGCGTTACTGATGCTTTTCGGAGATGATGCCCAGGGAATAGGCGGAGAGCAGCAGTTTCAGATCGTCTATGGTCTGCTGCGTTTCCTGTCCGGCATCGGTCTGTCCCACCTTGATGCGGGAGTCCGCAGTCTCAAAAATATTGGTGGTGGAGAGGATGTCGGTGTTGTTTTTGATGGCGTTGTTGACACCGGCAAAGGGCTCATGGGAGGTAATGCGCATTCCGTGAGAATTGTAGATTAAGGTATAGCCGGCAATGCCGGTTTGGGGCTGATAAGCGCGGCAGAAACCGCCGTCGATGACAATCAGCTTCCCCTCAGCTTTGACAGGATTTTCCCCTTCCTTGGAGCGCACCGGTACATGGCCATTGATGATATGGGAATATTTGCTGGTAAGGCCGAACGCACTGAGCAGTTTGCGGCAGTCCGCAGCGGTTTTCAGACAGGTGTAGTAGGCATTTTTGGGTTCGTTCCAGGCGGCTTTGTCCGCAATCAGCAGCCGCTCAAAGGTTGTGATGCGCAGACGACCGAACAGCGGGGAATTTTTACCGCACCATAAAAACCAGAGATAGTCCTTTCCAAACTGCCGTTCCGGCGTGCCCCATTGGGCATAGTACCCACGACGTGCCCAGGTTTCACAGTAATCCATAAACCGTTTGCCACTCAGAGGTCCTTCGGGGGTGTCAAATTCCATCAAAGAGCCGTCCTCATTCATGGGGATACAGCCGTGGAACAACAGATTTTGGTTATAGCATTTATACAGTCCGCCCTTGGCATACAAAAAACGGATATGTCGCTGTAATTTTTCGCTGCGCTGGAAGGAAAAGCGCAGCTGCTCCATCAGATCCTGTTCCTCCTCGGTGAGATCATAGGGGTGTTCTTTGTCCACTGTGGGGAAAGCGCAGTCCCGCAGTTTATAGCTTTTTCCATCGACTGTAACGGTGCCTGTCTCATAATCGATTTTGTCCAGCAACAGCCGTTCTTCCATATGAAAATGAGGGTTTCTGAGAATGGCCTGCCCTTCCAGCTTGAACAGGATGACGGCGATGGCCTTATGCATCATGGCGGCCAGCTCGATGTCCTTGCGGCGATAGCTGATTTCATTGGGGTTTTTGGGGAGAAAACATTTGGTGTCCACATTGCTGTAGCATTCCTTGGCAAAGATTGCCAATGGCCGGAGGCTGATTCCGTAGCCGGTCTCGATGACTTCCAGGTTGTTGTAGGTGATGGAGTTGTTCAGAACATTGGCGATGCACAACCGGCTTCCTGCGGCGGCGCCCATCCAGAGAATGTCATGGTTTCCCCACTGGATATCCACCGAATGATGTTCCATCAGGCTGTCCAGAACGATATCCGCCCGAGGTCCCCGGTCAAAAATATCTCCGACAATATGTAGATGATCCACCACCAGACGCTTGATGGTGGTGGCCAAGGCGATGACAAAATCGTCCGCCCGATCGATATCGATGATGGTGGAGATGATGTTGGCATAATATTTCTCTTTGTTTAAAGCGTCATAGTTGGTGTGCAGCAGTTCGTCGATGATGTATCCGTACTCCTGCGGCAGCGCCTTGCGCACCTTGGAGCGGGTATATTTGGAGCCTACCAGCCGGCAAACCTCCAGCATACGGTTGAGGGTAATGCGGTACCATTCGGTCATGTCGGGCACAGTGCGTTTGATCTCCTCCAGTTTTTGCTCTGGGTAGTAGATGAGGGTTGCGAGCACAGCCCGCTCATAGGCGGGAAGGGTATTGGCATAGAGGGCGTCGATTTTTTCCCGGATGGAACCGGAAGCGTTGTTGAGAATATGGCGAAACGCTTCGTATTCCCCATGGAGATCCGACATAAAATGTTCGGTGCCTTTGGGCAGATTGAGAATTGCCTGTAGATTGATGATTTCGGTGGAAGCGGCCTGGATGGTGGGATACTGCTGGGAAAGCATTTTCAGGTAGCGCAGATTGTTCATCACTTGTTCTTTGTCCAAAATCATGTCGGGATCCCCCTTGATCTTCATTTTTGAGCAAATTCAGCATATTCGCCATGAAACGGTGCATAACTGAGCAAAAAATTATATCAATTTCCAATATCGAAAATGCAGGATAAAACGCCGGCCTGGTTGTTGTAAATCTTTTATAAATTTCCAAAACAAAGGGCAGCTTTATCTATATTATATTACCAAATGCCGGTGGATGCAACGATAACTTTGCCGATTTGCCAGCGGAAGGGGCTGCCCGGTATAATAAAACCATACCGATCGAAGGTAGCAACCCAGACAACAGGAGGCTTTGAGGATGAAGGAGAATATGCAAAAAGAAAAACGGTTTGGAACCTATGATATTGTCATCATTGGTCTGATGGCGGCGCTGTGTTTTGCTGCGATTTATATCAAGGTGGATGTTCCCACCCCCATGGGCAAGACGATGGTGCATTTGGGGAATGTTTTCTGTCTGCTGTCCGGTATGCTGTTGGGCGGTGTGCGGGGCGGTCTGGCAGCGGGAATCGGAACGATGTTCTACGATCTATTGGATCCGGCCTTTGTGGCAGGAGCGCCCTTTACCTTTTTGTTTAAATTTATCATGGCCTTTATTGCCGGTGTATTTTCCCGCAGCGGCAATGCCCAGAGCAAAAATTTCGCCAAAAATTTGGCGGGCGGTATTTTGGGAGAGATTGCCTACATAATCCTATATCTGGGCAAATCCTTTATCAGCAGCTATTATCTGCAAAAGAATGCGATGGAAGCGGTGTTGGGAAGTTTGGTCACCAAATTTACAGCTTCTGCCGTCAATGCAGTGGTGGCGGTGATCCTTTCTCTGGTTCTGCTGCCGGTCTTTTTGGCAGTGACCAAGCGCAGCGGAATCTATGCCAAGATTTTTCCCGCTTCCAAAGAATAGGATAGATGGTCCCTCTGCGGAAAAGCAAAAATGTATTTCTTTCGGCCGGATCCCTTTTTCGGGGATTCGGCCAATCTCTTTTCATGGACATGGACAGCCTTTGGGATTTGTGTTAC
Organism: Ruminococcaceae bacterium UBA1405; assembly: GCA_002305685.1. Lineage (GTDB taxonomy): Bacteria > Bacillota > Clostridia > Oscillospirales > Ruminococcaceae > UBA1405. Next base: position 10,401 of record DBQB01000023.1, on the reverse strand, counting down.
AATACCCAGAGAAATGCTCTGTTCCAGGGATGGAGGAGGGCAATGGATCGACAAGAGAGAAACCAACCGATGGGAGGCTGTGACAATGGAATCTGCAAGAAACTGGTATAAAAAGGGGGAAGCGCTGCTGGAGGAGCTGGGAAATACCCATCTTCCCCGTGGATTTGCGGCGCTGTGGTATTTGGGACAGTCGGGATTTGCCCTGAAAACAGGGGAAACCCTCTGCTTTTTTGACCCGGTGCTGGCGGATCTCATCGGAAAGGACGGCGCAACCCGTCGGTATTATCCGGCGCCTTTTGCCCCTGAGGATGCGGCAAAGACCGGTGTAAGCTATGTGTTTTGTACCCATGACCATCTGGACCATCTTCAGCCGGATACGCTGGCGCCTCTTGCCAAGGCACAGCCTTCCCTTCGGATTGTGGTCCCTGCTCCCAGTGTGGACAAGGTTGTATCTCTGGGGGTTAAGCAAGAGCAGGTGATTGGAGCTCGGGCGCAGCAGCCGGTGATCCTCCCGGACGGCAGCAGATGTGTTCCCATCCCCGCTGCGCACGAGCAGTATGAGACCGATGAAAACGGGGATGATAGAGCCCTTTCCTATCTGTTTGTTACGGCGGATGGTTTGAAACTGTTTCATGCCGGGGATACGGTGGTCACCCAGGATCTGATCGAGAGGCTTCAGCAGGAACAAGGGTTGGATGTTGCGATGCTTCCCATCAACGGGGCGGACCCCAAACGGCGTCGCAACAACATCATCGGCAACATGAACAGCCGGGAGGCGGCAGATCTCGCCTGGGACATCGATGCGGATCTGGTGATCCCCTGTCATTATGATATGACCTACGGAAATGGGGAGGCACCTTCCCATTTTGCCGATTATATGGATTGTTACTATAGCGGCAGAAAATACCACATGATGCAGTTGGGAGAGCGGTATCTGCTCTGCCGCTGAGGGTGATAGACAAACAAGCAGGACGGAGATGGGAGAAGAATTGGAAGAGCAAGAGCTGATGCAGCGTCTCAAAGAGATTCTGCCGCCGGACCGGGAGACGGGGCAGCGGGTCAAAAAACGGCTGGATGGGATGGCAAAACCACTGGGCAGCTTGGGAAAGCTGGAAACGCTGCTCATCCGCGCAGGGGCTATCTACCGCACAGAGCAGATCGATTTTTCCCGTCGCTGTGTGGTGGTGTTCTGTGGGGACAATGGGGTGGTGGAAGAAAGCATCTCCCAGTCGGGACAGGAAGTCACCGCCATCGTCGCCCAGAAAATAGCCCAGGGCTGTTCCACCGTCAACCGGATTGCCAGGCAGATGCATTGCGATGTTTTGCCGGTGGATATCGGGATGTCCCAGACCGTTTTTCATCCCAATCTGCAGCAGAGCTGCGTCCGCCGCGGTACCGCCAACTTTGCCCGTCAACCGGCGATGAGCCGCCGGGAGGCGGTGCAGGCCATCGGGGTGGGCATCGAGACAGCCGGCCGGCTCAAAGAGGCCGGATACCGGTTGTTGGCCACCGGGGAGATGGGCATCGGAAACACCACCACCAGCAGCGCTGTTGCGTCGGTGCTGCTTCAAAAGGATCCTGCCCAGGTGACCGGTCGGGGAGCGGGATTGACCGGGGAGGGACTGCGGCGTAAAATCGAGGTGATCGGCCGGGGGATTGCGCTGCATCATCCCGATCCCAGCGATCCGTTGGATGTCCTGTCCAAAGTTGGCGGACTGGATATTGCGGGGATGGCGGGTTTGATGTTGGGGGGCGCCTGTTACGGCATTCCGGTGATTGCCGATGGGGTGATCTCCAATGTGGCGGCGCTGGTGGCGCTACGGCTCTGCCCCAAGGCGGCGGACTATCTGTTCGGCTCTCATATCTCGTCGGAACCGGCGGGACGCATGATTGTGGAGGAGCTGGGGCTGCTTTATTTTCTCGATTGCGGGATGCATCTTGGAGAGGGCACCGGGGCAGTGACTTCCCTGGCCTTATACGATCTGGCACAAAAACTTTATGAGACGATGAGCACCTTTGAGGATTACCAGATGCAGGCCTATCAGCCGCTGATATAAAGGGTTCCGGTTGGATGCGGCAGAGACGGAGTTTTGAGAGAAAGTGGGGAATGGTATGCTCACCCTGATTACCGGTGGCAGCGGCAGCGGAAAAAGCGCCTTTGCGGAACAGTATGTCCAAACCGTCGCCCAGGGAAGGCGGGTCTATATCGCCACCATGGCGGATTATGGGGAGGAGAGCCGCAAAAAAATCGACCGGCATCGCCGGATGCGTGCAGGCAAGGGCTTTTTGACCTTGGAGCAGCCCCATTCCTTGGAGCAAATCTCCAATCAGATCGGTTTGGAGGACACGCTGCTTTTGGAGGATCTTCCCAATCTGCTGGCCAACCACATCTGGATGCTGCAGGATCCCCAGCCGGTATCCGCTATTCTGAACGGATTGCAGCAGTTGGAAGCGGGCTGCCGGCATCTGGTGGTGGTGACGGGAGAACTGTTTGGGGATGGCGTGCGCTATCTCGATGATACCGGACGGTATCTGTGTCTGATGGGCCAGCTGCACCAGATTTTGGCCCAGCGGGCCCAAAGGGTGGTGGAAGTGGTATATACCATCCCTATTTATCACAAAGGTGCACAGCCACAGCCCACCGCTGCAAAACCGAAAAAGGAGACGGTGTGACAAAGATGATCTGGCTTCAAAGTTTCTTTATCGCGTTTGCCATGTACTCGCTGGTCCCGGTACCGATCTTTACATGGAACGAAAAGAATATGCGGTACGCCATGGCTTTTTTGCCGTGGGTTGGGGTGCTTTGTACCATCCTGATGGCTGGGTGGCAGCGCCTTTCCGGTGTGCTGGAGATACAAGCGGGATTGGCGGCTGCGGTTATGGCGGCGCTGCCGGTGCTTATTTCCGGCGGTATTCATTTTGATGGGTTTTGCGACACGGTGGACGCCCTATCCTCCCACAAAAGCCGGGAAGAAAAGCTGGACATACTCAAGGACAGCCGTACCGGTGCCTTTGCTGTCTTTGTGACGGTATTTTTTGTGTTGGTGGAATATGGTGTTTGGCAGCAGCTCTGTCAGATGGATCCCCAATATCTTTGGGTTGCCATCCATACGCCGATCCTCACCCGATGCCTTTCCGGGATATCGGTAATGACCTTTCCGTCGGCCCGCAAAAATGGTTTGGCCGCCACCTTTGCCGGGATGGCCGCCAAACGCCGCACCGCCGCTGCGCTGGCGGTTCAGGGATGTCTCTGTGCGGCCTGGATGCTGTATCTTTCTCCCATTGCCGCCGGGATGGCGCTGCTGGTGCTGCTGATTTGGTTTTGGCGGTACCATACGATTTGTATCCGGGGTTTCGGCGGCATTACCGGAGATCTCGCCGGTTTTTTCCTGACGGTGGCGGAATTCCTGCTGCCCTGTACGGTGATGCTTACCGCGTTGGTACTTCGGCTATAGCAGATGGTTTGGAGGAAAATCGGTTTCCCATCAGGTGGCCGTGGTGAAAATCTATTTTGTAGGACAGAGTCAGAGAATGAGAGGAGAAATCCGAATGATATTGGTCATTGGCGGTCAGGCGCAGGGAAAGCGGGAATATCTGCGGCAAACTCTCGGCCTTTCCGGGGAACAGATCGGAGACTGCGCCTCCTTACCTTTTTCCGATTTGCCGTCCTATCCCGGATGGTATAAACTCAACGATTTGGTTGCGCGCCTTCTCCAGCAGTTTCCGCCCCAGCAGGTCCCGGACCAGGTGCTTCATCTCGCTTTGCAGGGAGATTTCTCCCGGCGGGTGATTGTCTGCGATGAGGTGGGATGCGGCATTGTCCCCATCGAAAAAACACAGCGGGAGTATCGGGAGACGGTGGGAAGATGCTGCTGTGCTTTGGTGCCTTATACCCAGCAGGTGGTGCGGATTTTCTGCACAATTCCAACGGTGCTGCGCAGTGTAAGCGCTGCTGTGGAGCCATCCGAACGCATTGTGTCACGACACGGGAAAGGTGAAAGCTGATACCATGAATCTATATTTGATCCGCCATGGAAAAACCGCCGGAAATCTGCTGCGTCAGTATATTGGACGTACCGATGAGCCGTTATGTGCCCAAGGGATTCACCGTTTGCAGCTGCTGCAAGAAGCCGGGTATTATCCAGACCGGCCGCAGAAAATCTATGTTTCTGGGATGCTTCGCTGCCGTCAAACCGCCGCCATCCTTTGGCCGGAACAGCAGGCGGTGCCGGTGGACGCCCTTCGGGAATGTGATTTCGGCCGGTTTGAAGGAAAGACCTATGAACAGCTGCAAATGGATCCCGACTACCGCGCCTGGATTGGCGGTGAAAGCACCAACATTCCTCAGGGGGAGGATACGATGTCCTTTCGGAAAAGATGCGTCTGCGCCTTTGCAAAGATTGCCCGGGAAATCAGTGCTACCCCGGTTTCCTCTGTCGCTATGGTTTTGCATGGCGGCTCCATTATGGCGGTGTTGCAGGCATATTGCGGGGATGGGTTGCCCCCCATGTCCCAGCAGGAAAGCTTTTATCGCTGGCAGATTTCCAACGGCGCTATGATCTCCGCTCAGCTTACGGTGCAGGAGGACGGAACCCCAGTTTTGACCCACTGCCATCAACATTCGACGCCCTCTTTTCCCGATTGACTGGGGAGAAGAACTACCATTTGACAAGGAGGATGGATAGCAGATGACAGCCATTTTGGCGATTTTTCTGGGATTCCTTTTGGACTGTATGTTTGGAGACCCCCACTGGTTACCCCATCCGGTTCGCTGGATGGGAAAGGCGATCTCCCTGTTGGAAAGATGGCTGCGAAAAGGATTCCCCGCTACAGAGATAGGGGAGCGCATTGCGGGAACCCTGCTTTGGCTGGTGGTTGCAGGAGGCAGCTTTGCCATCACCATGGGGGTGCTGCTTGTTTGCGGACAGGTTTCCCCCTGGCTGCGCTTTGCTCTGGAGGTACTGATCTGTTATCAGACATTGGCGGCGCGCTCTTTGATGGTGGAGAGCATGAAGGTGTATCCGCCGCTGTTGTCCGGGGATCTGCCTGGGGCACGCAGAGCGGTGTCGATGATTGTGGGGCGGGATACCGAAAATCTCACCGGAGAGCAGGTTGCAAAGGCGGCGGTGGAGACGGTGGCGGAGAACACCTCCGACGGGGTGATTGCGCCGCTGTTTTATCTGGTTCTGGGCGGCATATTTGGGATGGCTGCGCCGATGGGAATCTTCTACAAAGCGGTCAATACCATGGATTCCATGTTGGGATATAAAAACAGCCGGTATCTGTATTTTGGACGCACCGCGGCCAAGATGGATGACCTGTTTAACTTTTTGCCGGCCAGGCTCAGCGGGTTGCTGATGGTATGGGCGTCCTTTTTGTTGGGGATGGATGGGAAAAATGCGTGGCGCATCTTTCGGCGGGATCGCCTGAAACATGCCAGCCCCAATTCCGCCCAAACCGAGTCGGCCTGTGCCGGAGCGCTGGGGGTACAGCTGGCAGGCGACGCCTATTATTTTGGCAGATTGGTGCAAAAACCTACCATTGGTGATCCTTTGCGGCCGGTGGAATATGAGGATATCCGCCGCGCCAACCGTTTGATGTATCTGACGGCGGTGTTGGGACTATTGCTTTTATCCTTATGCGGCGGCGGAATCATCGCGTTGTTGGGAATCTGACAGAGGTGGAGGAAAGCAGGATGAAGTATGTACATGGTGGGGATATTTATACTGCGGCAAAGCAGTGGGGATCCCCGGACATTTTGGATTATTCCTCCAATCTCAACCCGATGGGGATGCCTTTGCCGGTGCAGCAGGCTCTGCATCAGGCGGTGGAGGAGAGCTGGCGGTATCCGGATCCTCGCTGTACCCGGTTGACCCAGGCTTTGGCACAGTGGGAACAGCAAAGGCCAGAGTGGATTGTCTGCGGAAATGGGGCGGCGGATCTTATTTTTCGTCTGGTGCAGGCCATACGGCCTCAAAACGCTTTGGTGCCTGCTCCGACCTTTGCAGAGTACGAACAGGCTTTACAGGGGGTAGGGTGTCAGGTACAGCGCCATTATCTTTCACGGGAGAAGGGATTTGTCCCGGATGAAACCCTGTTGGAGCGAATTGTGCCGGGAATTGAGATGGTGTTTTTCTGTAATCCCAACAATCCCACCGGATGTCTGAGTGAGAAAGGGTATCTCACCGCGCTTTTGGAGCGATGCGCGAAGGTGGACACCTGGCTGGTGGTGGATGAGTGTTTCCTGGATTTTGTCCCACAGGGAGAAAAATATTCTCTGAAGGAAGCGCTTTCCCGATATCCCAAGCTGATTATTTTGCGGGCGTTTACCAAAATCTTCGCCATGGCCGGGGTGCGGCTGGGATATTGTATTTCCTCCAACACTCAGCTTCTTACCGCTTTGCAGGAGGTTGGACAGCCCTGGAGTGTATCCACCTTTGCACAAAAAGCGGGAATTGCCGCGGTGAAGGTGGGAATGGACTCCGATTATCTTGCCAAAACCCACCAGATGGTGGAGCAGCAGCGTGAGCTGCTTTCTCAGAGTCTTACAAATCATTCTTTTACGGTGTTTCCCTCGGCGGCAAATTATCTCATGTTTCATACCGATCGGATATCTTTCCATCAGCAGCTGCTGCAACGCGGGATTTTGATCCGGGATTGCTCCAATTATCCGGGGCTGACAAAGGGAGATTATCGGATTGCCGTGCGTTCCAAGCAGGAAAATCTGCGCTTTCTTGAAATTCTCAACGGTATCTTCGGCGGTGCGGATGCTCCCTCGGCGTAGGAGGGATGGTTTTATCGGGTAGACCGGTTAGAATGGGAGAAGGTTGGAGCGGTGATAGACATTTTTCACGCTTTATGGTATTCTGTTACACAGGATGTTCATTCATATCCGGTTGTCTGAGACATGACGGTAACGTGATAGGAGGATCAATGGAATGGAACTGAAGAAGTACCAGAGAAACGCCATCCATATGGAAATCGTGCAGGGAAGCTGTGAAGTTGGAAAATCCAAGTTCGGCGGAACGCCGGATCTGCCCCAAGGGTTTCAGTGGCCGTATTTTCGCGGTCAGGGGTTGGATGGTACCGTGGCGCGGCGGCCTCTCAGTTTTTTGGCACAGTTAAACTGTGCGGAATTGGCGCCGTTGGATCTGGAACACCGTCTGCCGGAAAAGGGAATGCTGTACTTTTTCTATGAACTGGATTCGATGAAATGGGGCTATGATCCTCAGGACAAAGGTTGTGCGCGGGTGTACTATACCGAGGAGACAAACCTAGTCTCCACCCCTTTTCCCAAAGACCTGGCGGACTGGGCTTGTTTGCCACAGCGGGCCATCACTTTTTCCCAGGTGGAGGAGCTGCCCGATGCGGAGGAATTTGAACTGCGTTTCGGGGAAGATATTGCGCAGCATCCCGAAGATTATGCCCAGTATGCCATGATCGGGTTGGAGGATGAGGACGCCATCTGTCATAAATTGTTGGGATATGCAAACTCCATTCAGGGACAGATGTTGGAGGAGTGTGAGCTGGTTTCCCGTGGCTATAACTGCGGCGGAGAGTATCATGTTACCACCAGCGAACGGTTGACAGCGCAGAAAGCGGCACAGCAATGGAATCTGCTGTTACAGTTGGACACTGTGGCGGACGATGATTTTGAGCTGACCTTTGGGGACAGCGGCCGGATCTATTTCTATATCCGAGACACAGACCTTGCTGCACGGCGGTTTGAAAACGCCTGGCTTTTGTTGCAGTGTTGCTGAAGGTTTGCAAGGGAACAACCCTTTCAGAGATTTTCCGGGGAGGCGATAGGATTGGTTTTTCCCAAAAACGGATGGTATGCTTTTTTGGAGCAGGAGAGCCGGAAAGAATATTTTCAGTCTTTGTGGCTTTTTTTGCAGCAGCAGTATCGTTCCTGTGAGGTATATCCCCCACAGGAACAGCTGTGGAACGCTTTTGCCTGGACCGATCCGCAACAGGTAAAGGTTGTAATTCTGGGACAGGATCCGTATCATGCTCCTGGACAGGCGATGGGTCTGGCGTTTTCGGTGGCTTCAGGGATCAAACTGCCACCATCCTTACGAAACATTTACCGGGAGCTGCAATCCGACTGCGGTGTCCAGTCCGATAGCGGGGATCTCACCCGATGGGCGCGGCAAGGTGTATTTCTGCTCAATACTGTTTTGACGGTTCGGGCAGGGGAGGCGGGGTCCCATCGGGGAAAAGGTTGGGAACGTTTGACCGATGGAGCCATACGGCTCCTCAGCGAAGATCCTGCGCCCAAAGCTTTCCTGCTCTGGGGAAACGACGCCCGCAGCAAGAAGGATCTGATCGGCCAAAGCCGTCATTTGGTGTTGGAGGCGGCGCATCCCAGTCCTCTTTCCGCCCATCGCGGATTTTTCGGTTGTCGTCATTTCTCCCAGGCCAATGCCTTCTTGCAGGAAAATGGCCGGGAACCAGTTCAGTGGTGACCGGGAAAAGAAGATGTCCTGTCCGATATTTTAGAAAAATAGTGGAAAACAATCCGGCTGTAACGCGGCCGGAAGAAAGTTAGGTGGGATTTTCCAGAAAACAAATCCCTCAAAAGTTGTCCAAAGAAGAAAGGAGCGGGTACCATGCCCCATCAACCCAGCGAATTGGCGCAAAAGCTGACTGCCTATCTGGATTGTCCCTGTGAGGTGTTTGCGCCGATGCAGGATGATGATCCCATCTTGGAAGCCTTTGCCGCAGCAAAGAAAGAGGGAGAAAAGCAGGGGTATTTCCCGATTTTGATGCCGGCCGATGAAATTTGGATCGATTGCCTGTGGCAGCAGGCACAGCAGCTTCCGGGGGAAGGCACCGATCTGGAACGGCTGCGTCGTCGGCGTCAGGCCCTGTTGTCCGCTCCACAGCCTGACGGGAAAGCATATCTGGAGGAAATGATGACCATCCGTCGCCGGGAGCTGGCGGAAAAAGGGATGGAATGGACTGAATTTATGGCGACGGTGGAAGGTGGCGAAACCATCGAAGGCTTTTCGGTGTATTGGAATCCGGAGACCAACCGCACCGATGAGACGGTGCTTGCCAAAATCCCGGTAAAATACCCGTGGGAGATATTTGCCTGGATGCCGATGGAGGATACGCCGTTTTTCCCCACCATCCTGCAAAAGATGGCGATTGCCCGCCACTGGTATCATCAATATGGCGCGGTTGCCGCTGCCTTCAATGTGGAATCGATGGAATTTGCGGTGGAGCATCCGGTGGCAGACAGACAGCAGGCCATCCAGCTGGCACAGGAGCAGTATGCGTTCTGTCCGGAACGGGTGGAACAGTGTACCGAGAGCGGGACGCTGGGAGAGCTGATCGATAGTTTGCTCCACTCCAAGACTTGGTTTTTCTGGTGGCAATAAACCCAGATATGGTTTTTATAGAGAGGAAACACAGCGATGAGTGAAGGAATTTTACGTCAAAATCTGGGAGAGAGGGGAGAATTTCAGCGGGTATATTTGATGTATCTGCTCTTTGAAACCCCGCCGCAGCTGCCAGATACCGAGACTATGTGTAGGAAGCTGGCGGAATCTTTTCCGGAGGGGATAGAGCCGGCTGGGCAGCAGGATGCACCGGAAAACCAGATCCTTTTTTCCCTTCCCAGCCATCTGGTATCGTACCAGGAGGGGGATGCGCCGGCACTGCTGCTGATGGGAACGGTGGAACCGCTGGGACAGGGGCTGATTGCGCCAATCCAGCGCACCCAGCAGTGGGAATGTCCGGAGAGCGAGGAACTGCTGAAAAAGGCGCGTTACCAGCTGCTGATTTCGGATTTTATGGCGGCAGGATTGCCCTATCTGGAGCGGTGCGAAATTCTTACCAGATGGAGTGAGGCGGCGGTGCGGTTGTTTCCCGAATGTCTGGGGGTGTGGTTTGTTTCCAGTGGGAAGCTGGTGACGCCTCAGCAGATTTTGGAAAACCCCTATGAGGACAGCGACCGCTTTTTGTTGGGCGGGATGAATATCCGTTATTTCGCGGTGGACGGTACCAAGGATTTCCTGGTGGATACCCTGGGGCTGTATGCGGTGGGCATAGCGGATGTGCAGTATCACTTTCATGATCTAAATCCCGACGATGTGGTGGACCACGCATTTCGGGTAGCTTCCTATCAGTTTGCTGAGGGGCAACCCATCGAAAACGGTGAGACGGTGGAGGGATTTTCCCCGAAAAAACCAGGCGGAACCGACAGCGCTCAGATTCAGTGGCCTTGTAGCTATGAGTTGTCGCTGATCCAGCCCCGGCGCCGAGTGCTGGATATCCAGCCGGGGCGTTTCGCCGCCGGCCGCCGCAGAAAATAGAGCTGCATCGGAGACCAAACCTGAATATGTCATAAAAACGAAGGAGAACCCTGAACTGCACCCCATTTGTTAGACAGTA
>DBQB01000029.1:12453-15257 GCA_002305685.1 Ruminococcaceae bacterium UBA1405 | reverse complement strand
TGTCCTTATAAGAGAGGAGTCCTCCGAGACAGAAAAAACAAAATTTTTAGGAGGATATGATTGCTATGAAAAAGACACTTGCTGCAGTTCTTGCTGCTGCTATGGCTTTGAGCACCGCTTCTGTGGCGTTTGCTACCGATACTCTGGTTGAAGCTGATCTGGGTGGTGGTACTACTGTTGACACTGAGATTGGTGTTGAGTACGGTAAAGACACCAAGAAAATTATTTCTAAACTGGGTGATTTCGATGCTGCTCAGCTGGCTCGGTTGGAAGATGAAGGGAAAATTTCTGTTTCTGTTATCGTAACCGAAGGCTCTAGCAAACTGGCTGCTAAACCTACTATTTCCACTGTTACTCTGAGTGATGAACAGGTTTCTAAGACCAAATATGTTTGGGGTAACAATGGTTGGAATTTTGGTAACGACCCCCTGGATGGTGAAGATGTTAAAGATCTTCCTGTTTTTCCTGCCGATGATGGCGGTTGGGAAATTTACGACGGTTCCCAGTATGGTACTGACAAATGGAATAGTCTTCAGTGGATGAATTCTACTCATGAGGATTATAACGATATTTTGAAGGCATATATTACTGCTGAAAATATTGTAAAAAAATCCACTCTGGTTGACGGTGCTGGAAATGACGCTCTGCAGCTGAAGTTCAAAGTAGCTCATACCTATGGTACTGGTGAGACCACCGTTAAGATGAAACTCCGCATCACTGTTCGCAAGAACTTTGAGGAAGGTAACGATTCCTACGATAAGGGCGATACCTACACTTCTAATGAGTTCGAGTTCGAGGCTGCTTATCATGAGCTGACCAGCTACTCTGAGGATATGGAGCTGACCCTCACCGAGGTTGACGAGAACTATGTGAAGCTGGATGCTTCCGATCTGTATGATGAGATCGGCGCTGACAATTTCGTAATCTACTTCGACGACAGCGCTGCTTTCTCTGCTAAGCTGTCCTCCGCTCAGAAGGATGTTAACCTGTACTACAGTGTTGACGAGATCGAGGCTGTTGCTGATGCTTATCCCGATGTTGACTTCGAGTTCATCAGCTTCTATGGCGCTCCTTCCTTCAACAACGCTGGCGAGATGACCTTCAACGCCATCGGTGCTAAGAACACTACCGTTTACACCTTCGACGGCGAGACCCTGACTCCTCTCGACACCACTTTTGATTCCACCTACGGTACCGTTACCGCTAAGGGCATCAAGAAGCTCACCACCTTCGTGGTTGCTGACCAGGTTCTCGAGGTAGAGGAAGAGGAAGAGCCCGCTGAGGAAGTTACCGAGACTCCCGAAGTTGAGGACAAGAACCCCAATACTGGCGCTTGCTAATTCTTCTTACTGATACGAGCGATCGTTAGGTAGCAATCAGTCCGTCCATCCTGGAACAGGGTGGGCGGATTTTTCTATCTACTTCAATGTAAATTTATTAAAATATGCAGTATGTTTATACGCTATCATAGCTTTATCCCGCTTATTGGGGACACATCATTCATTTTCCTTACATTTTGTCCTTATAAGAGAGAAGTCCTCCGAGACAGAAAAAACAAAATTTTTAGGAGGATATGATTGCTATGAAAAAGACACTTGCTGCAGTTCTCGCTGCTGCTATGGCTTTGAGCACCGCTTCTGTGGCGTTTGCTACCGATTTTGACATCAATGATGCCAATCTGGTAGAAGGCGACATCAATGACGGTAAATGGGGAATTGTTTATGGTGAGGACGTTAAGCTCCTGGTAAACGATCTGACCCTCGAGGGTATCGGTGATGTTTCCGGTTCCGAGCTGGCTCAGAAGATCGACGATGGTGAGATTGAGGTTTCTGTTGTCGTTACCGAAGGTTCCTCTAAGTTTGCTGCAAAGCCTTCTGTTGAAACTGGTGTGAACAAAACTGGTAACGGAACTGTTGTCTCTGAAACAATTTATAAAGTCGCTGCAGGCCTTGCTGGTAGAGATGTTGGCATTTTTAAATATGGAGCCGAAGGCACTGAGATCACAAAAATTGCAGTTAATGCGGCCGGAGATGCTGAATTTACCGAAGCTAACATTACTGGTTATGTTGTCAAAGGCGGTCCTGGTTGGGAACAAGCAGCAGAATATCTTGTAACCAATTGGAGCGAAAATCTTGCAACAAGAGACTATATTTATACCGAAGAGCATGACGACGCTCTTCGCATTAAGTTTAAAGTAGCTGATACTTTTGGTACCAGCGATACTACTGTTGGCTTTAAGGTAAGAGTCAGAATCAAAAAGAGTGATGTAACTCTTGGTGGCGCATCCGTTGGTAAGGGCAATACCTATACTTCCGATGAGATCACCTTCAAAGCTGTTTACAGAGAGCTCTCTCAGTATGATGAGGATATGCAGTTGACTCTGACTGAGGTTGATGACCGTATGGTCAAACTGGATGCTTCTAAGTTGTATGATGAGATTGGTGCTGAAACCTTCTCCATCTACTTTGACGACATCGCTGCCTTCTCCGCTAAGTTGTCTTCCGCTCAGAAGGACGTCAACCTGTTCTATACTATTGAGGATATTTCTGATATTTCCGATGAATATCCCGATGTTGACTTCGAGATGATCACCTTCAAAGGTGCTCCTTCCTTCACCAACAGCGGTTCCATGACCTTCAACGCTATTGGTGGCAGAGACACCACTGTTTACGTCTTCGACGGCGAGACCCTGACTCCTCTCGACACCACCTATGATTCCACTTACGGCACCGTTACCGCTAAGGGCATCAAGAAGCTGGGCACCTTCGTGGTTGCTTCTGAGGTTCTCGAGGTAGAGGAAGAGG
>DBQB01000029.1:0-12424 GCA_002305685.1 Ruminococcaceae bacterium UBA1405 | reverse complement strand
TTAAGTAACAACAAGTCCGTCCATTCTGGAAACAGGGTGGGCGGACTTTTGTTTGTAGATATAAGAAAGTCTCTCAACTTGCCATAAAAACACAGCAAGCCGAGAGACTTTCTTATAACACCCAACCAAATGATTTATCTGTGACACCCACCGTCGTAGTCAACAGAAATTATTGATCTTCCGGCTGTAAACTTCTGATCTTCCGTTCGCTGCCATCCTGCAGTAGTTCGTGCATCTTTTGCGTATCCCCTTCTGCAAGTGCATCTCGGTATTCTTCCAGATGCCGGATGATATTTTCGATCTCTTCCAACAAGGGTTCCCGATTCAGGAAAAACAATTCCGTCCACATATCGGCGTTGAGTCTGGCCACACGGGTCATATCCTGAAAGCTACCACCGGTAAAACCACCGTGCTTCTCCAACATCGGCGTTTTCACATAGGCATTGGCCACCACATGAGCCATTTGGGAAGTGAAAGCAATGATGCGGTCATGTTCCTGAGGACTGGTAACCACCACCCGGCCAAATCCCAGCATCATAGCCAAAGCTTTTATCTGTTCCACATCCTGTTGGTCAGTTGAATCCACTGGCGTGAGAACCATACTGGCGTTCTGATAAAGGTTGTCCGTCGCGTAGGAATAACCGGAAAATTCCCGTCCAGCCATGGGATGGCATCCCAAAAAACGAACATGATACGGTGTCAACGCTTCTACTGCGGCCTGCACCACCGCGCTTTTTACACCACAAACATCTATAACCAAACTATCCGGCCGGAAATCCGAGGCATGCTGCCTGATAAAATCGATGGTTGCCTGAGGATGAAGACAGATGATATAGAGATCGGACGCAGGAATCTGCTCCGTCGAATATGCCCCGTCGATGGCGCCATCTGCGAGAGCTGCGTCCAGTGCACCGCGGCTGCGATTGACACCGTAGCAGACACTTTCCGTGCGATTTTTAATCGCTTTACACAGCGAACCGCCAATCAAACCCAACCCGATTACGGTGATAATCATATCCATAAATCCTCCTTCTTTTTCGATCCAAAACGCTGCATAGTATTGGTATATCATATCCTGGCGCTTTTGTCAATAAAAGCGCTGAAGCGCCAAAAAGAAAGGATGCTCCCAACTTTTGATGGCTTTCCGCTGCCACTAAACCTGCTCTGTCGCTGAGGTTAGGAGAATCGTTCCCAAGGACGTTTATCCGCACTGTAAGACAAAGTAATTAGAAAAGATAAAAAATATGAAAAGGAGGACAAAACCGCTTGTACGCCTTGCTAATAGCTTTGTAGAAAGGATAATGTTTACTTTCTATTTGCGTGGTATAATTCACATAAATTTTCCAATGCAAACAATTTTTTGCATAAAAATACGAGGTGTCATGAAAATTTTTTCGTGACACCTCGTATGGTCGGAGTAGCGGGACTCGAACCCGCGGCCTCTTGGTCCCGAACCAAGCACGCTACCAAACTGCGCTATACCCCGTTTTCTGTACAGCAAATAAATTATATCATTTTTCTTTGATTTGTCAATGGTCGGAGCAAAAAAATGGCTGAATTTCTGTCAGATCTTTGGATATTCCTTTGCTTTTGCCGGTAAAGTCTTTATAATAAAACCGGAAGGAGGAAAAGATCATGTTGGAATTCTGGAAACAATCGGCCATGGAATCGGCAGCCAGTGGTACCGTACCGCTCCCCTTTCTTTTCCTTGGAATGGCCATCGCTCTTATTCTGATACTGCTTTTGTATCCGCTCATCATACGGCCAATCCGGACTGCCCTGAAATCCACAAACCAAAAGAAGAAGAGCCCCCTGGGGCAAAACGCCTCTCAGCATCAGCAGGAGGAATCCGATCCGGCACAGAGGAATCACTTATGATATCGAGTGCCGGCGGCAATGGAAAAGGCTCTATAAATCTGTTCGCAGAGCATCACCCGCGCCAGCTGGTGCGGAAAGGTCATAGGAGACATAGAAAGGCGAAGATCTGCCCGTTCTTTGACCCGTTCCCAAAGCCCAAAGGAGCCTCCGATGACAAATATCACCTGACTTTTGCCCTGCACCGCCACCTGGGAAATCACTTTGGAAAACGCTACCGAATCCAGCATCTTCCCCTCAATACACATTGCCGCCACATATGCTCCTGACGGACAGCGCTGTAAAATTTCCTGTCCCTCCTTTTCCAGCCCCAAAGTAATCTGTGCTGGGGAGGGGTTTTCAGGAAGACGATACTCATTGAGCTCCTCAATATGGAATTTACAGGATCCCTGCAAACGTTTGGCATATTCCCTACAGGCATCCCGCAGGTATCCTTCCTTCAGCTTTCCAACCGCCAATATGGTAACACTCAACATACTGCTTCTCCCTTATAAAACCATCTGCGGACTGGGCAGCTGCCGGCAAGCCGCCTGCAGACGAAAATCTCCGGCGGAGATACCGTCCTGAGCCAACCTTCCGTATACCGTCTGCAAAGCCAGTTCCGGCAGATTATTTTCCTCGCTCAGATGGCACAGCACAAACTGACAGGTACCTGTCTTGGCCAATTCTGCCAGCTCCTCTGCACATCCGAGATTGTCCAGATGGCCGTAATTTCCCCGTATACGCCGTTTTAAATAGTAGGGATAGGAGGAACATTCCAACATAGAAGCATCGTAGTTGGACTCCACCATGGCCAAATCACAACCCATCAGTCCGGCGCGCACCGACTCGGTTACCGTGCCCAGATCGGTGGCGATGCCGATGGATTTTCCCTGAGCTGTATCGATACGAAAACCCAAACTATGTACACTGTCATGCGGGGTATCAAATGGACTTACCAACATCCCGCTGATCTCCGCCGGCTCAGATAGCGCAAAGGCAGGGTAATCTTCGGGCAGATAATTCTCCTGCTGCAGATAGGCCAGCACTTCCGGGGAAGCATATACCGGCGTGCGAAACCGTTTGGCAAACACCCGAAGCCCTTTGATATGATCGCTGTGTTCATGGGTAATCAAAATCCCGCTGAGCTGGCACGGCTGCACCTGAGCCTGGCTGAGCCCCTCCAAAATGGCCCGGCAGCTGACGCCTGCATCGATGAGCAGTGCGCCGCCATGGCCGCATAAATCATTGGTAACCAGGCTGCAGTTTCCACTGCTGCCGCTGTACAGAGGCTGAAACACCGTCATCTATCCATGTCCTTTCCAACTGCAATAAATCGCTGCCGCCATGTAGAAACCGGCCATGGCAGCAGCGATTTTTCTTTCAAGTTCAATTTTTCATCACAATACCCACGCCGCCCGAAAAGCACAACAACCCTGACAAACCAGTTTGTTTACAGCGCTTGGGCCATCACCGGCGTGCGATCCGGTTCATCCACAGAAACCTTGCGGATATCTGCGCCCAATCCGATAAACTTTTCCACAATGTTTTCATAACCGCGTTCAATGTGATAGATATCTTCGATCTCGGTGGTACCCTTGGCACAGCAAGCTGCAATCAACAGCGCCGCGCCGGCCCGCAGATCGGTTGCTTTTACCGGGGCGCCTGTCAACTGTTCAACCCCCTGTACCACCGCAACGGTGCCGTCCACACGGATATCTGCTCCCATCCTGCGAAGCTCGTCCACATAGCGAAAGCGATTGGAAAAGATGCTCTCGGTCACAATACTGGTGCCGGAGGCCATGGTAAGCAGCGCTGTCATCTGAGGCTGCATATCGGTGGGGAAACCCGGATAGGGCAGTGTTTTGATGCTCAGGCTATTCATCGGCAGATGTCCGATTACCCGGATGGAATCGTCGTGTTCCTCAATGGATGCACCAATCCGCACCAGTTTTTCGGAGATGGATTCCAGATGCTTGGGGATTACATTTTTGATCAGCACATCCCCTCCGCTGGCAGCGGCTGCCACCATGAAGGTCCCCGCTTCAATCTGATCGGGAATGATGGAATAGGTGGTGCCATGCAGCTGCTCCACCCCGTGGATTTTGATGACATCGGTACCGGCGCCGCGGATATCGGCGCCCATAGAGTTGAGAAAGTTGGCCAAATCCACCACGTGGGGCTCTTTGGCCGCATTTTCCAGGATGGTAATTCCTTTGGCCTTAACCGCCGCCAGCATAGCGTTGATGGTGCCGCCTACCGTCTCGATGTCAAAATAGATATGGCCGCCCAAAAGCTGATTGGCAACGGTGTTGACCATACCGCGGTCCACTGTTACCTTGGCGTTCATCGCCTCGAAGGCTTTGATATGCTGATCAATGGGGCGCACTCCAAAATCGCAGCCCCCCGGCATCGATACACTGGCCCTGGAACACCGTCCCAAAAGCGCTCCCAAAAAATAGTAAGATCCCCGCATCCGCCTGGCCAGCTCATAGGGAACCACTGGCAGCATGGTGTTGCTGGTATCGATTTCCATTGTTGTATTGTCAAGCATCTGTACCGATGCTCCCATATCTTTCAAAATCCGTATCAAAACGGTAACGTCGCTGATACGGGGAATATTTTCAATGATGCAGGTCCCTTGCGCCAAAATCGAGGCAGGAATAATCGCAACGGCAGCATTTTTCGCCCCGCTGATGGTAACCTCGCCTTTCAGCGGTCTGGCACCGTTCACAATGAATTTCTCCATGTGGCACGCTCCTTACAGGTTTTCTAGCTTTACTATTATAACACCGATACCTCTAAAATAAAAGCGAAAGTTTAAAAAACGCGAGGCATTATTTTTTGCCTAAAAATCGCAGGATACCGTCGTCCATTCTTTCAACATCCAGATGTTTACAGAAACCAAGGCTTGTTTTACCTTTCAAAAATTTTCTTCACAAAAAAAGCGTCATATCATGCCAAAAGCACTGATACGACGCTTTTATCTCCATCCAATTATCTGGTACCAATATAATTGGCCGGATTTTTGACCGCGCCATTGACGCGGAACTCAATATGCAGATGAGGACCTGTAGCATTACCGGTCTGTCCTACAGCGGCGATGGTCTGACCTTGGTTAACCTGCTGGCCCACTGTGACATACAGCGCACTACAATGCAGATAATAGGTCTGAAGGCCATTTCCGTGATCGATGATGATGTATTTGCCATAGCCGGAGCGCTGGGTAGCAACCCGAACGGTGCCCGCAGCGGTTGCATAGATGGGGGTGCCGGTATTTGCTGCAATATCCATTCCGGTATGTCCGGGATATCCATACAGATAACAGCTGACATATCCGCCAGTACCGCCCACCGGCCATATGTAACCGTCGCTGGTAGCGCTGCCGCCGGAAAGAGGCGTGCTATAGCTGGGCATCATCATAGAACCAACCACAATTTCCTGATTCACCGGTTCCACCAAGGTTTCGGTGGAAAGGATATTGCGCTCCGCAACGGAACCGTTGACATAAACGACTTCCTCCTCCACTTCCCGCAAACCGTTGACACCGGTAGAAACCACTTTGGAGTAGGTGGAATATTGGGAATTATCCACCGTTTTTTCGATTTTGAAAGGAACCTCTTCCGTATAGGATTCGGTCACCGTCGCTTTGATTCCCAGAAGCGGCTGGGATTTGCTGATGAGCACTTCCTGTCCAACCAACAGCTTGGACTCAATCTCAGGGTTCAGTTCCACCAGGTTGGAAAGAGAGATGCCGTTGCTGCGGGCAATGGTGATAGGGGCATCACCGGCCTGAGCGATATAAACCTTCTCCCCTTCTACCTCGGAGGAAATATACTCCTCGATATTCGCAAGTTCCACAACAGAGGAAACAGGATACAGTCCTTGCCGCACCCGAATTTTGGAGGTAAACTCCACCTTTGCATCGGGATATTCTTCCAGATATGGCTCCTTGAGAGATTCCAGCATCAGCAGCATCGACTCTCCGTCGGTGGTTGCGCCCACAAACTCATCGTCGATGTACAGGCCATCCGCCTGTACAATCTCGTTGCCGGAATACTGGATCATCTGATCGGCGATGGTAAAGGAATCGGACAGCTGAGATTCATCGGCCACTGTCAGAGTGAATTTGGGAACGGCGTCCACCGGCTCCTCATACTCCTCATAGATGATACGGCTGCGCACCATGCTCTCCGCCTCATCAAAAACCGATTCATCCATAATATAACCGATATTCTGTCCGTCGTATTCCACCTGAAGCGCCAACGGAAGCGAGGTGAAATACTGTACCGTATATACCAGAACACCGATAGCGGCCACCGGACAAGCGTAATTGAGAGCCGTCCGAATGAAACGCCAGAGATATTTCAGCGCAAACAAAGCCGTTTTTCCTGGGAGGAGCACACCTTCTTCGCTCCAGAGGGCACGGTACTCTTCCCGAAGCCTTCTGATCGCGGTATGGACTCCCAATCCACTGGAAGCAGAACGCGCCTTCATCAGCCAGCGGCCAAACCACTCCTGGGCACAATGCCCTGCGGTTTTTCCTGCATCCAGCAGACGGCGCCCTACTTTTTCCAGCCCACGGAACAACCAGGAACCGGTCAAATACGAAACATCATAGACAAACTGGCTTGTCGTACGCCAAAATTGTTCCAGCCACATAAGGAAAGATTGGGTCATAGCATCCCGCTCCTCATACGTTTCGCCGGTCGTGCCATTTTGGCTTGCACAATCCATCTCTATCATCTCCCTTATTGAAATTTTGCCGGAGCCCACGGCAGATCCAAAAAAGGCACTGCCAATAAGGACGTTGCGAACCGTTTCCCTATTTTGTGTCCATTGCCGTGACCATACAATCTTATAACGTATACATTATACATACTTTTCTCGAAAAAAGCAAGTCTTCCTGCTGTCAAGTAGGAATTCTGAGAAAAATGCAACGATCCTGTATCACAACGATTTCAATAAAATGTGAATATCAGACAAATTGACAAAAAGGGAACACGGTACAGGAAAACCATCCGGGACCGGTATTTTCGTCTGTTATTATAATGGAGAGATATCAGAGAAAAGGGGGCGATTCTATGAATAAATTTGGGAGGCTATCTGTTGATTCTGTGAAGGAGAGGTCCTGCAATCCCTGCTCCAGCCCACCCAAAGCGATTCCGGCCGCCTGAGCCACCCGCCATAGCTCCTTCTCATAGGGCTTGACAAAGGAAAGAAGGCGTCCTGTGACAGGATGCCTCAACTGAATACGGTAACAGCGAAGCATCTGAAATTGGGCTAAGCTCTGTTCGCCGCCGTATAAATCATCTCCCAGCAAGGGGTGGCCGATATATGAAAAATGCACCCGAATTTGATGGGTTCGGCCTGTACCCAGCCGAACGGCAACCATAGCGGCGTTGCTTCCCTGGGCGATTACCCGATAATCGGTGACGGCATATTGCCCCTCCCCCTCTGAGGCAACAACGCGTATGGTGCTGCGCTCGTTGAGCCGGCGGATCGGCGCTTCAATCCGTCCCTGCTGCAAAGCAGGCGGAAAGATTCCCTGGGCGATGGCCAAATATTCCTTGGTCATCTCTCCGTGATGGCGTACCTGTTCCCCCAACACCGACGCCGCATAGGGATTTTTGGCCGCAATCACCAGCCCGGTGGTATTGCGGTCCAGACGGTTTACCGGACGGAATACCGCCGCCTCCCCATTTTTCCGGGCATGAGCGGCAAAAACGTTGGCCAGCGTATCCTGCTGGTACCGCTTGGCGGGATGACAAGGCATCCCGGCAGGTTTGTCAAATATCAAGATATCCTCATCCTCGTACACCACCTCCACCGGGATGTCAGAGGGAACCAGTACCGGCGCCTCCTCCTCCGGCAGTTCCAGGCGAAGGATATCTCCCAGGCACAACCGGTCCACCGTGCGGGCGTGTACGCCGTTTCGCATAATCCCGGTGGGAGACTTTTTCAGCTGGGTCAAAATACGGCTGGATATGCCGTGTTCCCCTCTCAAAAAGGACTCTATGGTGCTGCCGGCCCATTTTGAAGAGATTTCATATTTTAAAATCCGCAAACCCTTCCCTCCAAACAGAAAGCGGACAGCGCATTTCCTACGCACCGTCCGCTTTTCCTTCTTTTCGATCGGGTAAAGCATTACAGCTTTACAATCCAGTTGTGGGTATCGGGAATTCTGCCCCACTGGATGCCGGTCAGGGTATCATACAGCTTCTGGGTCAACGGCCCGATCTTCCCGCCGCTAATCTCCACGCTCTCGCCTTTCCAGGTCAGCTCCTTTACCGGGCTTACTACGGCGGCGGTACCGGTGCCAAATACCTCTTCCAGTTTTCCTTCCCGTCCCGCCTGCATAATGTCGGCAATGGCCAGCTTGCCTTCCACCACCTCATAGCCCCATTCCTGACACAGGGCAATGATGCTGCGGCGGGTTACGCCGGGAAGCACCGTTCCGGTACAGGCAGCGGTATAGATCTTTCCGTCGATCTTGAACATAATGTTCATGCTGCCGACTTCCTCGACATATTTCTTTTCCACGCCATCCAGCCAAAGCACCTGGGCATAGCCCTTCTTTTCGGCCAGTTCCCCGGCTTTGATGGAAGCGGCATAGTTTCCGCCGCATTTGACGGCGCCGGTCAAGCCGGGAGCCGCACGGATATAATCGTCCTCCACATAGATCTTAACCGGATTGATCCCCTCAGCATAGTAGGCGCCGGAAGGAGCCACAATGATGCAGAAGGTATAATGTTTGGAAGCGTGAACCCCCAGCCCCACATCGGTGGCAAAGACAAAGGGGCGAATGTACAGGCTGGTACCATCCGCATGGGGAACCCAATCCTCATCCACTTTGACCAGCGTCTTAACCGCCTCAATGAAATCCTCCGCAGGGATGGGAGGAATCCCCATACGGTCGCAACCGTCGATAAACCGCTGTGCGTTGCAGTCAGGGCGGAACAGCTGAATGGAGCCGTCCGCGGTACGATAGGCTTTCAGGCCTTCAAAAAGCTCCTGGGCATAGTGGAATACCACCGTGGCGGGATCCAGCACAAAGGGCGCATAGGGAACCACCCGGGCATCATGCCAGCCCTCCCCCTCGGTATACTCCATCACAAACATATGGTCGCTGAATTTTTTTCCAAATCCCAGCTGACTCTCGTCCGCCGGCTTGGCCTTGGGCGTGGTGGTGCGCTGTATACGAATATCCATAAAAACAACCCCTTAAAACAAATAGCGTTGGCAACGGTATGCCAAAACCGGGCCAACCGGCGTGGGACATCGCCGCCAAATCCTGCGTCTAACTAATTATTATACAGAAGCTTCTGCGGATTTCAAGTGGCAAAAAGTCGAACCTTCATTGTTTTTCCGCCATTTTTCTTCCTATTTCTCTCAGTTGCTGTGGTATTCCCTGTATTGCGTGAGCAGACAACATATGACGCGATATATTCATACAAAAAGAGGCATCCCGTCACAGGACACCCCTAAAAATCAAACGATCCGCACGCTGTTGTATTAGCCTTTCAGAGAGCCAATCATAACGCCCTTGACAAAGTGTTTCTGCACAAAAGGATACAGGCAGATAACCGGCAAGCTGCCAAATACGATAATTGCATATTTGAGCACCTCAATGAGAGCTGCCCGCTGGGACTGATCAGCCGAGATGGTATCGGTCATCTCCTGGAGCGCTGCCGCAGTACTCATGATGTTGCGCAGCACTACCTGCAAGGTAAACTTGCTCTCGGTGCTCAGATAGATGTAAGCGTCAAAGTAGGAATTCCAGTGGCTTACAGCATAATAGAGGGTCAGCACCGCCAGGATGGATTTGGAGAGGGGAAGCACCAGCTGCAGCAGAATCTGAATATCGTTGGCACCGTCCAGCCCTGCCGCCTCCAGCATCTCCTCGGGAATGCTGTTCTGGAAATAGGTTCTGGCGATAATCATATTGTACACCGAGATGGCGCCGGGCAGTACCAAAGCCCACATGGAGTCCAACAGTCCCAGATCCTTGATATTCAAAAAGGTAGGGATCAGCGGAGCGCTGAAGATCATGGTAAAAACAAACAATCCGGTAAAGACGTTGCGTCCCACAAACCCGCGGATGGACAGCGGATAAGCGGCCATAACGGTCATAACGATATTGATGACCGTACCTACCACTTTTATTTGCATAAACTGAGCAAAATGACCATATCCCGATTATTTATAGGTTTTTATGCGATTTCACGACTATTGAAATCATTTATAAGAGTATCATTTCCTCGTTGCCGTACCACTGGATTTGGTTATACAGCATAACAAGATAATTAAATTATTTATTAGATTTTCCCAGTTTGTTTTACAGGACAGAGCATTCGGTAAAACATTTATTGAGGACTGTTGCCTGAATGCAAATGCGCTGCTTCACTCCATGAAAAAAGCCGGGCAAAGCGCCTTTTGCTTTGCCCGGCTTTTCCGGTTTAGAAAAATAAAGGTTTCAATATCGCAGCGTCGTCCTTTTTAATATGCGATCCCCTGCCATTTCATGGCGTCGGCAACTTTGAGGAAACCGGCAATGTTGGCTCCGGCAACCAGGTTCCCGGACATACCAAACTTCTCTGCCGCGTCATAAATGTTGTGGAAGATACCCACCATAATGCCCTGCAGCTTGGCGTCAACCTCCTCAAAGGTCCAGCTGTAACGCATGGAGTTCTGGCACATCTCCAGACCGGAGGTAGCAACGCCGCCTGCATTGGCCGCTTTGGCGGGCGCAAAGAGCACACCGGCACTCTGGAACACCTCAACCGCCTCAGGAGTGCTGGGCATATTGGCGCCTTCCGCCACCGCGAGGCAGCCGTTGGCAACCAGCTTGCGGGCGGACTCCCCGTCCAGCTCGTTCTGGGTAGCACAGGGAAGCGCAATATCACAGGGGATGCTCCAGATTCCTTTGCACCCTTCGGTGTAGACCGCGCCGTTGACCCGTTTGGCGTACTCGCTGATGCGGCCCCGCTCCACTTCCTTGATTTGTTTGACAACTTCAAGCTGAATTCCGTTGGCGTCATAGATATAACCGTTGGAGTCGGACATGGCAACCACCTTTGCGCCGAAGGACTGAGCCTTCTGGCAGGCGTAGATGGCAACATTTCCGGAACCGGAGATAACGATGGTTTTGCCTTCCATCGTATCATGCTTCATGCAGGAGAGCATCTCTCTGGTCAGATACAGCAGACCATAACCAGTGGCCTCGGTTCTCACCAGAGAACCGCCATAGCTCAGTCCCTTTCCGGTGAGCACACCGGTAAACTCGTTGCGGATTCTCTTGTACTGGCCAAACATATATCCAATTTCACGTGCACCCACGCCGATATCACCGGCAGGAACGTCAGTGTCCGCGCCGATATGGCGCTGCAGCTCGGTCATGAAGCTCTGACAAAAGCGCATGACCTCTGCGTCGGATTTGCCTTTGGGATCGAAATCAGATCCGCCTTTGCCGCCGCCCATAGGCAAACCGGTAAGGCTGTTCTTAAAGGTCTGTTCAAAACCGAGGAACTTGATGACGGAAGCATTGACCGAAGGATGCAGACGCAAACCGCCCTTGTAGGGGCCAATAGCAGAATTGAACTGGCAGTGGAAGCCGCGGTTCACCTGCACCTTGCCCTGGTCGTCCACCCACGGCACACGGAAGGTGATCATTCTCTCCGGCTCGATGATACGCTCCAAAATACCGTTTTTCTCAATGGAAGGATCCTGCTCTACCACGGGCTCCAGAGACTCCAGAACCTCTTTGACGGCTTGCAGGAATTCCGGCTCATTGGCATTTCTTTTGACGGCGGTTTCGTAAACGCTTCTTACATACTGGTTATGAAATTCCATCACAAATCCACTCTCCTATCTCATTTAGTGCGCTGTTTTATTATACTGTTAAGCAAAAGACTTTGCAAGACAATTTTTCCAAAAAATCTTATTTTGTGCTTTTTTTCCCAAAAATTCGTGAAACAAACCTAAAATTCATGCAGCATCAAGCGCAACTTGCATCATTGTAAAAAAATGGTATTTTCCATTGTTTTTTATACATTCTTGTCCAACAACCCGTTTTTTCCAAACAACCGCTCCCCAAACAGGAAAAACACCAGAAAAAGAACAGAGAAACTGTCTCACTTTCTAGGAAATTGCGAATTGACTTTTATGGACAAATACAGTATCATTTCTTTGCTGCGAGTAAGCAAGACAACAGCGGGACCGGCTGTGGCAACACGGCCGGTTACGAGGAAAGTCCGAGCTCCACAGGGCAGGATAGCTGCTAACGGCAGCCGAAGGCGACTTTAGGGACAGTGCAACAGAAAGAAACCGCTGTGTTTTCACAGCAAGGATGGAAAGGCGAGGTAAGAGCTCACCAGCGTGCAGGAGACTGCACGGCTATGTAAACCCTATCCGGAGCAACACCTAGCATGGAACCATGCGGCGGCCCGTCGCGTTCCGAAATGGTGGCTTGAGCGGTTCGGCAACGGATCGCCTAGATAGATTGTTGTCAAATACAGAACTCGGCTTATATGTTTGGTCGCAGTATGGGCCCGTTGCAGAATTGAAAAAT
>DBQB01000062.1:43790-67600 GCA_002305685.1 Ruminococcaceae bacterium UBA1405 | reverse complement strand
TTTTATTTGCAGGACTCCATTCTAAAACAGGTGTATCGTGGTAATGAAAAATGCCCGATCACTACAGTGTGACCAAACAATTATTGACAGTATACCTAACGCTTGGGGAGAAGGCAACTGTTATTTGCCTCTACCTGAAAAGATTTACAGTTTCTACACAAAATCCGGAATTTTATCTTTTTTCCTGTTCTTTCCGCCGGTATTTTCTTCCAAAGAAGGATAAAAGCCGGTCTGATACATCCGCTGTTGACACAGGATATATCAGATCGGCTTTGCTATTTTACAGAAAATCGGGTCCTAACAAGATCAGTGGCCCTGCCGTTGGGCAGCCAAAAGGGTCATTGCCTTTTTGGCCCAGTCAAAGTTCACCTGCTGGAATTTGCCTTCCCCGTCCGCAAGGCCTTTGAGGACGGAGGGGTTGTTTTCCAGATCCCGCCGGATGGTGTTGTAGGTGGTCTCGGAGGCGCGAATCAGACGGCCAGGCGCATTCTGATATAGGGCGGAAAAGATCATGGTGCCGTCCTCCTGTTTGCTGCGGAACACCAGGATTGCCGGAAGGGGCGCTTTGGTTCCGCCTTCCGTTTGTTTGTACAGCGCCTGTACGATGGAGAGCTTCATAAGCTCGATAACATGATCGTCCAGCTGGTTTTCAAAGATGGCCGCCTTTTCCACCAGCTCGTTGAAGTTGCGGGCCTGACGGAACTGGTAGCCGTCCAGCGTCATATTTTGATACAGCTCCGGATTGCACTGACCCGGGGCGCCAAACCAGATCATAAAGGTATGGATCATATCGATATACAAAAACGGGTACATGATACGGGTGGTCTTGCCGCACTGGGGACAGGTCCAGTCAAAGATGGTACCGTTTTTGATTTTATCCTTCAGCGCAGGATTCAGGCTGACGTTGATGCTGTCCCACATCTGAAGTTCTACTTTTTCCTTACAGTGAGGACAATCAATTTCCTTTACAATGCGTTTTGCCATTTTTGGCATCCTCCTTAAATTTTAGAGCATAAAAACACCGTCGCGATCGCCTTCCACGACAATCCCGACGAATATAGGAAGCCGGCAAAGGGAAGGTTGCCTGTCCCATTGCCATCGTGCGGATCGCTTCACATAACACGGCTATTATAACACAATCTCTTGCCGTATCACAAGGTACGGCAAGATTTTTCTCAAAAAAATATTGCCGCTGTCACCACGCTATCCGCGTTCCAGCAAAATTCCCTGTTCCTGGAGCGCTTGGGTGATCCGCAGAAAGGTTTCTTCATCCCGGCAAAAGACGGTGTGCAGATGAATTCCGTCGGTCAGCGCTGAGAGAGGCTGCGCCCGGTACCGCTCTACCTTTTCCAGAAACGCGGTCACGTCATAGCGGGAACGCAGTTTCAAAGCACCGGAAATCTGGCCATATACCGGATGCTCCACGATGACGTCCAACACCTCGCCGCCGTTATCCACAATGGCGTACAGCTCCCGCGCCATGGCGTCTCCGGAATGATGTTTGCAGGCTATGGTCCGCCGCAGTCCGCCGTTGTCTGTGTTTTCCAGCAGATATCCCCTGGGCGTGGCCAGGATCTCCTCACCGGAAGCCCGCAGCAAGGCGATATCTCCTACCACAATCTGCCGGCTGACCCCCAGTTTTGCGGCTAGCGCCGATGCGCTGATGGCGCCTCCATCGCTGATTTGACGCAGAAGCTGTAGGATGGTCTCCCGGCGCTGCCGCGCGGTTGGGTTCTTTTCCTCCAAGGACATCGCAGACACCTCTCTTTTTTGGTTTCGTTTCGTGCCGGCTGCGGCCGACTAATATCGCTGTAGTCCATAAAAAATACGCTTTACCGTCCCGCGCTCCGGCATATCCATGGCGTCCATCCGTGCGAGCATTTCACCGGCATTGTAGGGCACCATCAGCGGGGTGAAAATCATCGACTCCGGCGTAACGGTAATCATGCCGGCCAATGCCAGCGGTACGCCGGAATGAGGACAGCCCAGAGAACCGCAGTTTACATATCGGGTTTTCCCGTGTATATCAGAAAAGAAATGATGGTGTCCATAAAAAATCCCTTCCGGTTCTTCAGAAAGATATTCCTGAAAAATTCTGTCCAGCCACGGTGCGGTAGGCCTGTCTTGTAGTTGGCAAAACGGATGGTTGGGGTCCTGAGGCCCTGGTGCACCGTAATGGGTAAAGATGATGCGGTGTCCTAAGATGTCCAGCCGGATGGTGCGGGGCAGATGAAAGAGATAGTCCAGATCCTCGGAGCTCAGCTGCCGGTGTACCCAGAGCTGATGTTCGCGCTCTGCTCTCGACATCTGCCCAATTTGCTGAGGATCCAAACCGGTGAGAAAGTAGCGCTCATGATTGCCAAATACCATCCGGAAATCCGGAAGGGAACGAAGCAGCGCCAGACATTCCCCGGAACAGGGACCAATGGCCAGCACATCCCCGGTACAGATTACCGTCCCGCACCGCAGCTGTTCCAGCCGGCTCAGCACTGCTTGCAATGCCGCAAGGTTGCCGTGGACATCGTTGATAACCCTAATACGCTGGACGGTTTGTTCCATGGCGTACACCCCTTTCTCTCAGCTGTCATGACACGACTTTAGTATACCAGTTTGTATCTTCTTTTTCCATATCTTTTCGAGGAAATCGCTCGCCTTTCCCCCATATTTCGTCGTGTGCCCCAGCTTATTTGCCCGCCTTACAAGAAAACAGATGACAAAACAGCGGTAAGCGTGTAAAATAAAAAATACTGATTTTTGCATGATGGTTTTCCGGCTTGTTTGGAAAGGAGGCGGTTATGGTGTCCATCGGTTTGGATACCCAAATTCAGTTTCTCAAAGGCGTCGGCCCCAAACGCGCCCAGCTCTATCAGAAACTGGGAATCGAAACGGTACGTCAGCTGATCTGGCATTTTCCACGGGCCTATATCAATTTCGGGGATTTTGTGGAGATTTCTTCCACCGAGCTGGATCAGGTCTGCTCGGTGCGTGGCCGCATCGTCTCCAAATCCGGCGAGCAGCGTATCCGCAAGGGCCTTTCTATCTTTAAGGTGCGGGTGGCGGATGACACCGGAGATATGACCATGGTGTTTTATAATACAAAGTATGCGGTGGACGCTTTGGAGGTTTATGGCGAATATTGTTTTTATGGCCGGGTATCCGGCAACCTGCTCCACCGGGAGATGCTCTCTCCCCAGGTCTTTACGGTGCAGCAGGCGGAAAAAGGGGGACTGTATCCCGTCTATCCACTGACCGCCGGCATTACCTCCAAGGTCATCTCCGCCAATGTGGAGCAGGCTTTTTCCCTGTTGGAGGAGGAAGCGCTGGCGGATTTTCTCCCCAGTGACATTCGTCTGAAGGAATCTCTTTGTCAGCTGGAGTTTGCGCTGCGCCAGATTCATCGTCCGAAAGACATTCGCACGGCGGAGATGGCCAAACGCCGGTTGATTTTTGATGAGTTTTTGATGCTGTCCCTGGCGCTTGCCACCATACGGGATAAAAACCAGACTGCGGCCGGTTACCAGATGTCCATGGAGTGGGGGAATCCTGAGGACTTTTATCGCTCTCTCCCTTTCTCTCCCACCCATGCGCAGCGCCGCGCCGTGGATGAAAGCATTCGGGATATGTGCCGGCCTACGCCGATGAACCGGTTGATACAAGGGGATGTGGGATCCGGAAAAACACTGGTTGCCGCTGCTTGCTGCTATTTTGCCTACCGCAACAGATGCCAGTCGGCGCTGATGGCGCCCACCGAAATCTTGGCCGCACAGCACGGGAACACCCTCTCCCGCCAGCTGGAACCTCTGGGGATGTGCGTAAAGGTTTTGACCGCTTCCACCCCTGCAGCGGAAAAGCGGAAGATCCGCCAAGCCCTCAAGGATGGGGAGATCGATCTGTTGGTGGGAACCCATGCGCTGCTCTCCGACGGGGTGGTTTTTCAGAAGCTGGGATTGGTGGTGACCGATGAACAGCACCGTTTTGGGGTTGCGCAGCGGGTCAGACTGGCCCAAAAGGGGGAACATCCCCATCTTTTGGTCATGTCCGCCACCCCCATTCCCCGCACGCTGGCACTGATGATTTACGGGGATCTGGATCTGTCGGTGATCGATGAGCTCCCCCCAGGACGTTCCCCGGTGCTGACCTATCGGGTGGGATCCGATAAGAGAGAGCGGGCTTATGGGTTTGTGCGCAAGCAGCTGGACGAGGGCAGACAGGGGTATGTGGTTTGTCCGCTGATCGAGCAGGGGGAGATGGACACCGGGCTTAAACCGGCTACCCAACTGGTGCAGGAACTGGCGCAAGGACCCTTTGCCGGTTATCGGGTAGGGCTGCTCCACGGAAAGATGAAGCAGCAGGAAAAGGATGCAGTGATGCGTGATTTTCAGAGCGGAAATCTCCAACTGCTGGTCTCCACCACGGTGGTGGAGGTGGGGGTGGACGTTCCCAACGCCGTTATTATGATGATTGAGAATGCTGAGCGTTTTGGCCTGAGCCAGCTGCACCAGCTGCGGGGCCGGGTAGGGCGGGGAAAGTATCAGTCCTACTGTATCCTTCTTTCCGACGCCAAAAACCAGGAGAGCCGCCAGCGCTTGGCAATGATGTGTAAAACTACCAACGGCTTTGAAATCGCCGAGTTCGATCTGAAACTGCGGGGACCGGGAGATTTCCTGGGTTACCGGCAGCATGGATTGCCACAGCTTGCCATCGCCGATCTGGCCAAAGATGTGGGGCTTTTACAGGCGGCCCAGCAGGCCGGCGCAGAGCTATTGCGGCAGGACCCCACCCTATCCCAGCCGCAGCATGAACGGCTTCGGGCGCAGGTAGCGGCGGTGGTGCACAACGTGGGCGGTCAGATCAACTGACCAAAGCCCCGTTTGTCCCAAAGATTTTGCAGAAGGAGAGAACAGTGCAATGATAGATAGCATCCTTTTTGATTTGGACGGAACCCTTTGGAATTCCATCCGCAGCATTCTGCCCTGCTGGCAGCGCATGGCCTGGGAGAGAGCAGGGGTGAAGCTGACCCGTGAGGATCTCGCTTCCGTTATGGGAAAAAGGCATCAGGAGATTGGCGACCAGTTTTTCCCCCATCTTCCCCCGGAACAGCGCCTTGCCTTGACGTTGGAGTGCTGCCGGGAGGAGTGCGTCGGACTGGACCAGGTGGGCGGCGAGCTCTATGACGGGGTGGACGCCACCCTGCGGCTGCTGGCGAAAAGTTATCCCATGGCGATCGTCAGCAACTGCACCGAGGGATACATCGAAGCGTTTCTCAAGGCCCATCATTTTGAAAATTGTTTTGTGGATTTTGAGCACCCCGGGCGCACCGGCCTTTCCAAAGGGGAGAACATCCGGCTGGTGATGCAACGCCAGGGAATGCAGCATGGAATTTATGTGGGGGATACCCTGGGGGATTGTCAGGCTGCCCGGCAGGCAGGGATTCCGTTTATCCATGCGCAGTATGGGTTTGGACAGGTGGATCCTCAGCTTTGCGATGGGCTGCTCCCCGTCTTTTCTGATCTTCCTCGGGTGCTTGAGAAATGGTCCCGCTGATCGCTGACTGCAAATTCCGATTATGAGAAAAAGAAAATATGTTCTTATTTTTGACCCGAAACGGTTGATTTTACGGTTGGGGTAAGATATAATAGAAGCAGGACTTCTCCCGGCCGACCTATGGACCGGAGAGATCAGAAATCAGAGATACGACAGGAGAAAAGATATGGCGCAGGACAAGGAAAAAATACCGCAGGAAAAGGATAAAGCGTTGGAAAACGCCATTGCACAGATTGAAAAACAGTTTGGCAGAGGCTCCATTATGAAGCTGGGACAGGCGGCAACCATGAAGGTGGAGGCGATTCCTACCGGCAGCCTGACTTTGGATATCGCTTTGGGAATCGGGGGAGTTCCCAGAGGGAGAATTGTGGAAATCTATGGACCGGAATCCTCCGGCAAAACCACCGTCGCGCTGCACATCGCCGCGCAGGCACAAAAATTGGGTGGACGCGCCGCTTTTATCGATGTGGAGCACGCGCTGGATCCCGTTTACGCCAAGGCTTTGGGGGTGGATATCGACAACCTTTTGGTTTCTCAGCCTGATACCGGAGAGCAGGCGCTGGAGATTACCGAGGCTTTGGTGCGTTCCGGCGCCATCGATGTGATTGTGCTGGACTCGGTGGCCGCTATGGTTCCCAAGGCGGAGATCGAGGGGGAGATGGGAGATTCCCATGTGGGCTTGCAGGCCCGGCTTATGTCCCAGGCGCTGCGCAAACTCACCGGCGTAATCGGAAAGTCCCCCTGTGTGGCTGTGTTTATCAACCAGCTGCGGGAGAAGGTAGGGGTTATGTACGGCAATCCCGAAACTACCCCCGGCGGACGGGCGCTGAAGTTCTATTCTTCGGTGCGTCTGGATGTGCGCAAGGTGGAACAGCTGAAAAACGGCACCGATGTGGTGGGCAACCGTACCCGGGTGCGGGTGGTGAAAAACAAGGTAGCCCCGCCCTTCCGTGAGGCAGAATTTGACATTATGTATGGTCAGGGAATCTCCCGTGTCGGGGAGATTTTGGACTGTGCGGCCAAGCTGGACATCATCCAGAAAAGCGGCGCCTGGTTTAACTATGGTGAAATCCGTTTGGGTCAAGGCCGCGACAACGCCAAGGATTATATGCTGCGCAATCCCGAATTTGCGGAGGATATCGCCGCCCAGGTGATGGCCAATGCGGACCGTTTGGCCAAAATCCCCAAAAACAGCAAAAAACTTAAGGGGAAAGCATCCCAGATGGATCTGGAGGACGGTGTTTCGATGCAGAAAGACACTCCAGAGGGTAACGTGCAGGAGCCCAAGGACGGAGAACAAATCTCTTTGGATATTGAAGTGGAGCCCTGATGCAGATTACACAGATCAAACGCGGAAAAGACGGTGCGGAAAAATTCCATCTGTATATCGATGGAAGATATCTCCTCACCGTTCACGAACAGGTATGTTTGCAGCAGCATTTGCGGGTGGGTCAGCAGGTGAGCGGAGAGGATCTGGATTTTTTGGAGCAGTGTTCTCAAGAGATTTGGGCCAAAGCCCAGGCGCTCTCCCATCTTTCCCGGCGCAGTATGACCGCCCAACAGCTGCGGGATAAGCTGGAAACCCACTACAGCCCTGAGGTTGTGGAGGCAGCCGTAGCCCGGATGACAGAGCTGGGGTATCTCAACGATGGGGATTATGCCGCACGCCTGGCAAGGGATATGGCCCGGCTGCGCCACTTTGGCTCAGACCGTATCCGGCGAGAGCTGCTGGCACGGGGAATCGATCGGGAGACGGCGGAGCAAACCCTGGAAGAGCTGGAGAGCGATCCGCAGCAGGAGATTCTCTCTCTGCTGGGTTCCAAATTGGAACGGCTGGCAGGAGAACTGATGGATTCGCAGGATCCTAAGGTTCGAAACCGGCTGTTTGGCCGGCTCGCCCGTATGGGATATTCCTTCGAGGAGATCCGCAGCGCCTGGGAGGCGTACTGTGAGCAGGCCGATGCACAGTAACACAAAACAATATGGTATCCCGTGCAGTTTTCCCTTTGCTCTTGATGGCAAAGGGAAAATACTGCTTTTTGCCATCCGGCAGATTCAGACAATTTAACAGGAAAGGTTTTGAAAATATGGCAGTCAAGGTGGGAATGGTATCCCTGGGGTGTTCCAAAAATCAAATAGACGCCGAGATTATGCTCTCCCTGATCAAAGAGCGAGGGTTTGAGCTTTGTACCGACGCCGGTTCCTGCGATGTGGTCATCGTCAATACCTGCGGGTTTATTGAGGATGCCAAAAAGGAATCCATTGAGAATATTTTGGAGTTTTGTACCCTGAAGAAAGAAGGAAAAATCAAGGCGGTGGTGGTCACCGGTTGCTTGGCGGAGCGTTATCAGCAGGAGATTGCCCAGGAGATTCCCGAGGCCGATGTGATTTTGGGAATCGGTTCCAACAGCCAGATTGTGGAATCCATTGAGAAGGCTCTGACCGGACATAAGGTCATCTCCTTTGGGGATAAATGCAATCTGCCGTTGGAGGGAAAGAGAATCATCAGCAACCTTCCATTTTTTGCTTACATCAAGATCGCAGAGGGATGCGATAACTTCTGTTCCTTCTGCGCCATCCCCATGATCCGCGGCAGATACCGCAGCCGCACCATCGAAAACATTGTGGAGGAGGCCCGGACACTGGCTAAAGGCGGCGTCAAGGAACTCAACGTTGTGGCCCAGGATACCACCAAGTACGGGGTGGATCTCTACGGAAAACAGATGCTTCCGGAACTTTTGCAGCGCCTTTGTGAGATCGAGGAACTGGAATGGATCCGGGTGCTGTACTGTTATCCTGAGCGGATTGACGATGCGCTGCTGGATGTGATGGCGAAGGAACCCAAAATTGTCAAATATATGGATATCCCGCTGCAGCACGCCAGCGAGGGGCTCCTCAAACGGATGAACCGTCAGGGCAGCGGAAAAGAATATCTGCAGCTGATCCGCCGTATTCGCGAGAAGATTCCCGGAATCGCCCTGCGTACTACCCTGATCGCCGGTTTCCCCGGAGAAACCCAACAGGATTTCGAGCAGCTCTGCGATTTTGTCAAGGAGGCCCGCTTTGAGCGGTTGGGCTGTTTTGCCTATTCCCAGGAGGAGGGGACCAAGGCTGGCGCCATGGAGAATCAGATCGACGAAAAACGCAAACAGCGCCGTGCCGAGATCGTGATGGAGCTGCAGTACGATGTGATGCAAAAACACAACAATCGGATGCTGGGTAAGACCTTAACGGTGCTGGTGGAGGGGTATGACAAATATGCTTCCAGCTATTTCGGCAGAAGTTATATGGACGCCCCCGACATCGATACCAAGCTCTTTTTCACCAGCCCCAAGCCGCTGCGTGCAGGGACCTTTGTCAAGGTACGGGTGGAAGATGTGATCGACTACGACCTTTTGGGCGTACTGGAAGAATAAGCCCCAACGGGATCGAAGAAAGGAACTTGGAATTATGAATCTTCCCAATAAACTGACCATGCTGCGCATGGCTATGATTCCGCTGTTTTTGGTGTTTGTGCTGATCCCCAACACCCTTTTTTCCCACACCTATCTGGTGGCGCTGGCGGTGTTTGCCGCCGCCTCCTTTACCGATCTGCTGGATGGGAGAATTGCCAGAAGCCGCGGGCTGATCACCGATTTCGGCAAACTGATGGACCCGCTGGCAGATAAGCTGCTGGTGATGTCGGCGCTGGTGAGCTTTGTGCAGCTGACTTGGGTGCCCGGCGTTGTGGTGGTGATTATTTTGGCGCGGGAATTTCTGGTAACCTCGGTGCGGCTGATCGCCGCCGGTAAAGGTACCGTTTTGGCCGCCGATAAGTGGGGCAAGATGAAAACTGTCAGCCAGATGGTTTGGATCTGCTATCTGCTGCTCTCCCGCTGGCTGATGAGCTGGCCTCAGTTGGAACCGGGCTTTGATGTGATGCTGGGAGTCCACTATGTCCTGATGGCGGTTGTGGTACTTTTGACCCTGTATTCCGGATATAACTATATGGTGAGTAACAAGCAGCTGTTTGCTGACGCATAAGAATCCTTCATTGGGGGAATCGGTGAATCGTCGCCGGTTCCCCCTTTTTTGGCGGAATCAGGCCAAAGAGTTCAAAATTTCCTGCCGGATGATGAATTTTGATTTGCATACTCTTGCATTTTTTCCCAAAAGGCTTACACTATATCCGTTTGAGTGTATTTTTCATCGAGAGGGGATGCTTCCTTTGGATATGGAATTGGTTTTGGTGCTCGCCAAACAGGTGCTGACGATGTTTACCCTGATGGCAGTGGGCGTGCTGTTTGTAAAGTTTCAAAAGATGGATTTGACCGGCGTGAAGTATATCACCAACGTGCTGCTGTATATGGTGACGCCCACGCTGATGATCGACTCCTATCAGACCGCCTACGACGCCATTAAATTTCGTGGGCTGATGTTGGCGCTGCTGTTGTCCTTTTTGTCCCATGGAATTTCCATCCTGCTCAATTCCCATATTTTCCTGCGCAAAGGTACTCCGGGCAAGGTGGGGGTTGAGCGTTTTGCCGCCATCTATTCCAACGCGGGTTACATCGGCATCCCGCTGATTCAGGCCAGCTTTGGGGCGGAAGGGGTTTTCTATGCCACCGCCTATCTCACTGCCTTCAACATTTTGATGTGGACCCACGGGGTATATATCCTCAAAGAAGGAAAAAAAGGCTGTATCAGCGTCAAATCCATCCTGCTCAATCCCGGTGTGCTGGGATGTATCATTGGATTTTTGCTCTTTGTCACCCATATTACGCTGCCGGCACCCTTCGGTCCTGCGGTGCATTATGCCGCCAGCATGAACACCCCGCTGGCCCTGTTTGTCTCCGGCGTGTTGCTGGCCAAGACCGATCTGCGCGCAGCACTGGGAAATCTGCGGTTGTATCTCATCAGCGCTTTGCGTATTGTGGTGATTCCTATCCTTGTGTTGGCGCTGATGGTGGTGATGCGGGTCAATCTCTGGCAGGAGAACGCCGGGTTTATTGCGGTGATTTGTCTGATTTCCACCGCCTGCCCCACCGCCCAGGCTTCCGGATTTTTTGCCACCCGCTGCGGTGCGGATGGTGAGTACGGAGGACAGGTGATGGCGGTGACGACACTGGCCTGTATTGTGACGCTGCCGCTGATTGCAGGCATCGGCGCCTCGGTGCTGATGTGAGCCGGAACGGGAAATCTGGCTTGCCGCCAGAAAAGCGAGTGATCGCCTTTCTCTTTATTGGAATGTGATTGTTGCTGTAAAAGCACCTGCTGATGAGGCAGGTGCTTTTTTGCGGACACAGGCTTTGGTTACTTTCCTTCTTCACGACGCCGAAAAATAAGAGGGAATTTGCCAAACGGAAATGCTTTCATACAGCTATCGTGTTATGCCTCCTCATCCCGACGCTTTTTCGGGATGAGGAGGCTTTTTTGGCATTTAGATTCTCAAATTATAGAAAAATATATAAATTCGTCCGAAATTTCCTGATTTGAGAATTTATAATCATATCAGAACCAAGAACGGTGCAAAGGAGGAAAAGCCATGGAACAAAACCAAACGGTACAGCAGGATCTTGCGTTCTGGAAGGATCGGTATGAGAAGGCCAGAAACGCTTATGCCCCTGAGCTGGAGGAGATGGAGCGCAGGGAACGGCTGTATCTGGGAGAGAAGGAGATCCGAACCCCCAGCGGAACCACCGCCGCCAAAAGCGCCACCAACGTGCGCAACATCGTCTTTGAGTTGGTGGAAAGCCAGATCAGCAGCATCATCCCACAGCCAAAGG
The DNA here is from genome assembly GCA_002305685.1 of Ruminococcaceae bacterium UBA1405. Taxonomy (GTDB): domain Bacteria; phylum Bacillota; class Clostridia; order Oscillospirales; family Ruminococcaceae; genus UBA1405. The sequence continues at coordinate 56,291 of DBQB01000062.1, read as the reverse complement.
TGACGGCGGTCAATCCCCAAAACCAACAGAACGCCCGAAAGATTGAGGATAAACTGCGAAACGAACTGGACCGGCTGCCCATGGAGGTGCTCAACGATCAGCAGGAGCGCACTACCCCCATCCAAGGCGGTTCCATGATACTGGTGGAATGGGACAGCACCGGCGGGGGTCACTGCACCGCCGGAGAGATTTCCCTCAGGCTGCTGCATCCCCGTCAGGTGATTCCGCAGCCGGGGGTATATGAGCTTTCCGAGATGGATTATCTCTTTGTGGAACTGACCCAATCCCGGGAAGCGCTGGAAAAACGTTATGGGGTTCCCATTGAGGAGACTTCCCCGCTGTTGGAACAGGAAGATCCCATCGCCCAGCAGGAGCTGGTAACCCAGATCATCGCCTATTATCGGGGAGAAAACGGAATCGGGCGGTTCAGCTGGGTGGGGGATCAGGTGTTGGAGGATTTGGAGGATTATCTGGCGCGGCGGGTGCGGGTATGCTGCAGCTGCGGACGCACCCTACAGCCTTGGGAGAGGAGCTGCGGCTGTGGCGGGACGAAAAGCCGGGAAAAAATCCTGCGCTTTGAGACTCCGGGAACCGATATTGTGCGGGAAGGGCGAGAGACCATTCCTGCCATATCCGGGACCGGCGCTTCCCGTCATCCTACACTGCTACCTTATTACCGGATGCGGCGGTATCCCATTGTGCTTCGGCGTAATGTTTCGGTTTACGGGAAGTTTTTGGGGGGAAGCGACGTACAGATTTTGGACGATCAGCAAAACACCATCAAAAAACTGGCCACCAAGGTGGAGGAAAAACTGCTCAAGGGCGGAAGCTATGTGCTGCTGCCCCGCGGGAAAACCATCCGGCGCACCGATGAGGAGCTGAAGGTGATTGAGCTGGAAAGCCCGGAACAGAAGGCGATGATCGATGTGCTTACCGTACAGGCGGATGTGAGCCGGGATATGGCGATGCTGGAACAGAATTACCAGTGGGCAAAATCCACCCTGGGCATCAACGACAGCTTTCAGGGAAAGGCCGACGATACCGCCGTCAGCGGCAAAGCCAAGGAATTTGCCGCCAACCAGAGCGCCGGACGGCTGGAGAGCAAGCGGGTGATGAAACAGGCAAGCTACAGCGAACTGTTTGAGGTGATGTTCCAGATGCTGCTGTGCTGCGCGGATGAACCCAGGCCGGTGCTTAGCAGAGACGTTCACGGGCAGCCGGTTTACAGTACCTTCAGCAAATATGATTTTCTGGAACGGGACGCCGCGGGAGAATGGTATTACAACGACAGTTACCTGTTTTCCACCGACGTCGCCGGTACCATGGCGGGAAATCGGGAAGCCATGTGGCAGGAGACCCGGGTCAATTACCGGGACGGCGCTTTCGGAACACCGGGAAGCCCTCAGGCGCTGCTGATGTTTTGGGAGGTGATGGAAAGTTTGAGCTATCCGCTGGCAGCGCAGATGAAAAGCCAGATGGAGGATCTGCTCCGGCAATCCCAGATGATTGGAGAATCCGGCGGGAAGGGAGGTGAGGAAAATGGAATGTCCCGACTGCGGGTGCAGAATGAAAATTGAGCGGACCTATCTGGAGATTGAGGGGGATGACAGTCCTTCCCTGGAAACAAAGGTATATTCGGTGCAGGAGCTTTGCTGCCGCAACCCCAAATGTATCCGATATGGGAGGATGGTGCAGCAGGTCCGGCATCGGATCGATCGCCAGGAGGAGGTGAGCGGATGAGAAAAACATCAGGGAAAGGAGGTGAGAGGATGGAAAACAAAAGCGGTTATATCGGACGGATTGGAAACACCGGCGCGCAGGAGGTCAAGGCCCCTTTGACCCAGAAGCCGGGCAAACAGCCTAAGGTAAAGTCCGGCGAGGACCTTCGCGGCGGAATTGGCAGAAAACCCAAGCAGAGATAAGGAGGGAAAACGAAATGAGACAGGAGGGATTGGCTTGAACCATAGAGAGAAAATGGAGCAGTACGCCCGGCGGCATGGCTTTCAAAACTATGAGCAGATGCGGCAAAACCTATTGGAGCAGCAGGGAAACGCTGACACGAGACAGAAAACAGATCCGGAACCAGCGCTGGCTGAGGCGGCGGTACAGCAGTTGGAGGCTGCTTCCCAGGATACGGCGATGCAGCGCCAGACTGCGGCTCTCGCGGCGTTCGCCGCGTCCCAGGAGCTCACCCGTCAGGCGCAGCTGCTGCTGGAACGTTTTCCTCAGCTGCGGGAGGAAGGGATTCCCGGTCCGGAGGAAGGCGGAGAACGGGTGCTGGCTGCGCTGGCAGAAAGAAAGAACGGGCCGGAGGTATTGCGCTACTGGCAGCGGATGCGTCCTGCCGGTATGGAGTTGGCGGACGCCTATCTGCTGAAAAATTATCGGGAACTGTTGGCGCGGCAGGGGGAAGCCGCCCGTCAGGTCGCCATCAATTCCATGATGGGAAGAGCGCACCTGCTTCCCTCCGGCGGCAGCCAGGGGGAGGATACGCCGGTTCCGGGAGCGGTATATGAGATGTACCGTGCGCTCAATCCTGAAGCCACCGATCAGGAGATTCGAAAGCACTATAAACGCAATCGGTAATCATGCAAAAAATGGATACCGGCGGCAGGAACGCCGGACGCCCCCGGGCCGCACAGAGGGTTTCTCTCTGACGGTGGCGCCCGTTGCAGACCCAGGCAGCCTCCCAAGAGCTGCATGGGACCGCTGCAAGAAGGAAAAAACGGATGATGCCGAGCCGTTTTGTATCCTTGGCATTTTCAGCTGTACCGGTATCCCCATTTGTCATCAAACATATGAGGAGGAAGAAACGATATGTCCGTAATCTTTTCCAAGTCCAGTGGCCTCAACGATTCCTTCTTCGGAAAGAGTCAGGAACCCATTCGAATGCTGCTGGAAAAGGATGTGGAGGCCTTTGAACAGATGAGCGCCATTCCAAAGCTCTTTAAGAAGGTCAGCTCCCGCAATTTTGCTGAAAAAATTACTTCCCGCACCAGCATGGGCAATTTCTCCCCTGTCGGTGAGGGTGGAACCTACCCCAAAGCAGAGATCCAGGAGGGTTATTCCAAGGTTGTGGAGCCGGATACCTGGAAAAATCAGTTTTCCATCACCAAGGAGATGGTGGAGGACAACAAGCTGCTGGAGATCACCCAGCAGGCGCTGGGCTTTACCGACAGCTACAACCGTACCCGGGAACTGTTCGCCGGAACCATGCTGGCCGGCGGCGTTGGATTGACCACCACCTTTGCCGACAAACAGTACGACACCTCCTGTGCGGACGGAAAACCCCTCTTTGCAAAGGATCATCCGTCCATCACCGAAAATACCGATGCACAGTCCAATCTGTATGCCGATGCTTTCTCTGTGGACGCTCTGGCTGCCGCCGAGACAGCGATGCAGAATTACAAGGACGACAACGGCTTTGTGCTGGGTATTGCTCCCGACACCATTGTCATCCCCAATGAGTATACCCTCAAGCGGGATGTGTTCGCCGCCATCGGAGCCGATAAGGACCCTGCCACCGCCAACAACGGTTTCAACTACCAGTATGGCCGCTGGAATGTGATCGTCTGGCCTTATCTTGGCGCTGTTGCAGGGGCCACCAAGCCCTGGATCCTGCTGGACAGCCATTACAACAACAGCCGCGCCGGTTTGGTGTGGGTGGATAGAATCCCGCTGAGCGTTCATTCCTGGGTGGACGAGAACAACGACAACAACGTCTGGAATGGCCGCGCCCGTTTCAGCGCCGGATTTAACAACTGGAGAGCGGTTTGTATCGGCGGTGTTACCGGAGGTACCCAGCTGGTGAGCGCCTGATAGACAGAGTTATCCCACTCTTTCGTATCCAGACATAGGAGCCAATGCGGCGGACATTTCCTTGCGCGGTCCGCCGCCATGTTCCTGTGGAAAATTTAGGGAAGGAGGATTTATCACTGAGATGAATTACGGCACACTCAAAACCATCTGTCTGCAAAAGCTGTTTGCCATAGAAGGTCAGACGGCGGAGGAAAACGACAACACCCGCAGCTATCTCAGCACTCTCCCAGCAGCGGTCAACGAGGCTATGGCGCTGCTGACCACCGGAACCGCCGGCGGACGGTTGCCGCCCCGAAGCATTGAAATACCGGTCCATCCCCATCAAACCGGTCCGGACCGGCACAGGGAATGGACGGTGCGGGATTTAAGAGAGCTGGATTGCCGGTTTTATCGGATGGTGCCCGGACAACTGTTTTTTCGCCGCTCTCAGCAGCAAAAACCGTACCGGCGCATGGGCTGCTGCTGGCTGGAGGGAGATTCCAGATTGTGGCTGGCCTGTGAGGAACCAGGAATCTGGACGGTATACTATTACGTCTATCCCAAATGGGTGAGCGCCGAGACCCAGGACGGGGAGGAGCTGGATATCTCTCCCGAGATGGCCTCTCTGGTTCCGCTGTATGTGGCGAGCCAACTGTATAAGGATGACGATCTGAGCGTGGCCACCCAGTATCGCAATGAATTTGAGGTGGGAAGGGCTATGCTGCTGACGCCGGAAACCGGGGAGAGTGGGGAAGAGTTTTCCAGCGTTTCCGGATGGATTTGAGAGAAGGTGAAGGATGGCTACATTTGAAACCCCAAAAGGATACAGCAAGAATGCGCTGATTATCCAGGATTTTCGCGGGGTAGATCTGTATAACGCGCCCGCCAACGTATCCCTCAGCCGCAGTCCCGAAGCGCCCAACATGATCCGGGATGTTCCGGGAAAGGTGCGCAAGCGGTGTGGTTACCATCGGATCGGCAGTATGCCCGGGCGGATAAACGGTGTGTTTTCCCTGCGGGATGGGGATAGCCAGCAGCTTCTGTTTCACGCTGGTACGGGACTTTATGACGCTTCCGGGGCAAGGGTTTTGGATGGGGTTGCCGACCAGCGAAGCTGGGGGATACAGTTTCAAAAACGCCTTTATCTGTTAGACGGAAAAACCTTCCGGGTGGCCGAGTATTCCCCAAAGGAGGAAGAGGACTCTCAGAACGGATGGAGCTGTCGTCCTGTCAGCGAGGATGCTTATGTTCCTGTGGTGCTGATTTCCCGGGATCCCAGCGGCGGCGGTGTTTCGCTGGAGCCCTTCAATCTGCTGCAGAGTAAATGGGAGGAGGATTTTCTGGGGCAGGCTTCGATCAAGAATTATCAGCTTTCCACCGCGCCGCTGGACGATCTCCCGGTGCAGGTACAGGTATTGCAGACCGATGGGAGCTGGAAAGAGCTGGAGGAAAATTCGGATTTTACCGTCAACCGTACCACCGGTATGGTACAGTTTGTCACTGCCCCCCGGCGCTTCCCCGGTCACCGGGCGGGACAACGTCAAAATCATTGCGTCCCGAAAGGATCATGAGAAGGAGCTGGAAAAAATCGGGAAATGCCGTTTTGGCATCCTTTACGGGGTGAACGGTGCGGCAGACCGCCTGTTCGTCAGCGGAAATCCCGATGCCCCCAATCAGGACTGGTACAGCCAGCGGGAGGATCCCACCTTTTTCGGGGACATCTGGTTTTCCTCCCTGGGACAGGAGAGCGGCAGCATTGTGGGATACTCCATCCTCAGCAGCAACCTTGCCACCCATAAGGACAAGGGGGAGGATGGACGCAACGTGATTCTGCGCCAGGGCACCAGCGAAGATGGCAAGGCCGCTTTTCCGGTCACCGCTACGCTGCAGGGTCAGGGTGCGCTCTCTTTTTCCTCCTTTGGATATCTTTCTGGGGAACCGTTGTTTTTGACCACCCTTGGCATCTACGCCATTACCCCGGCGGATATCACCGGGGAACGGTATGCACAGAATCGAAGCTTTTATCTGAACAAAGCCCTCACCGAGGAGGCAGGACTTGCAGACGCAGCCGCCTATGTCTGGCGGGATTTCTATCTGCTGGCGGTGGGGGAGAAGGTCTACATTCTGGATGGCCTCTCCAAAAGCTACGAGAAGAATTCTCCCTACAGCACCTATCAGTATGAGGGATATTACTGGCTGAATATCGGCGCCAGAGTGTTTTGGGAACAGGATGGCCTGCTCTGCTTTGGGCGGGAGGACGGTGTGTTGATGGCATTCTACGACGATCCCACCCTCTCATCCTCCTACTACGACGACGGAAAACCAGTCAGCGCTTATTGGGATATCCCCAATTTTTCCGGACGCAGCTTTAATCGGAAAAAAACGGTGCGGCAGATTGCGGTGCGGCTGGCAAGCGCCGCCAATACCAGCATCCGCATCCTGGCACGGCTCAAAGGCGCCTGGAAATTGTTGCTGGAGGAGTTGTTCCACGGCCAGTATTGGGATTATGGCCAGCTGGATTATGGGCGGCTTACCTATAACAACGATTCCACCCCCCGCACCTACTGCAGGAAAAAACGGCTGCGGGGTTATGACAGCATCGGCTTTCGGCTGATGAACGATCGGGCCGAACCTTTTGGGTTATATGAGGTGACGGTGGAATTCACCGAGACCAGCTATTATCGAAAATAATCTTGGATCAGACAATACGGAAAGGGGTTGAGACGATGGAGGAGGAAAGAGGGGTTCTGCTGTCCATTTCCCAGCAGGATATGGAAGGAAAAGGAAATCTTGGCCGCCCCAATCCGCCGGGCGTTTCGGTGGAGGAGATGCAGCGAATTTTGGACGAGCTTTCCCGGGAGGTGATTGTTCCTGCCTACAACGCCATGGTGGAACTGCAAAACCAGAATAACACTGTTTTGTGGGAAAAGACGCAGGAGCTGCAGCAGCAGATGGAGCTGCGCCCTCAGCTGGGACAGGTGTTGACACTGGACAATCAGCAGAGTTATACCCCGACACAGCCCTATCATCCGGCCACAAAACTGTTTGTGGAGGGGCAGGTGGAGGCTCACCAACAAAGCGATCTATACCATATCACAGAGGAGGAACGGCGTTTGGGGCGCTTGGCCGGTAAAAATTACCGTCAGCAGGGCGCCGATCAGTTCGTTCCCACCGAGGGCACCGACTGGGTGATGGAGATTGGGGCAGGTGAATCGGTGACCATCTGTCCTCCAGCAACCAGCGGCAACCGTTTCCCGGAGCTGCGGGGCTATCTTCAAATCGGAGAAGACGGCGCGGCCGATTGGGGAGAGGGATTCCTCTTCCCTGACGGGATAGCCCCTACCTTTGCGGTAGGAGGATGTTATCTATTGGAATTCCTCTATCATCCAGCCGCTGGCAAATGGTGCGTGCGTTGTACCGAACTGCGCGCCCAAAGCATAGAATAGGGTGAAACAACAGAGCAGTTGGATTTTAACCGGTATAGGAGGAATAGACCGATGAGTGAAGTTGTCTTTGAGGGTATTGATGTCTCTCAGTATAACGGAGACATCAACTTTGACAGGGTTAGAGCCGCAGGTAAAACCTTTGTGATGATCCGCGCCGGATGGTGCGGTTATGACGGAGCGATTCAGCCGGATACCAAGTTTGACGCCAACATGAATCTTGCCGCGCAAAACGGAATGGAGGTTGGCGTTTATCTGTACAACTACGCCAAAACCACCGTGGCGGCTCAGCGTGCCGCTGCGGAACTGCTCAATATGCTGAAACCTTACCAGGTAACCTATCCGGTGGCGCTGGATATGGAGGATCCGCTGATTCAGCCGCTGGGCAAGACAGCCCTCACCGATATTGCCGTCACATTTTTGAACGCAATCGAACAGGGCGGTTATTATGCCATCCTTTATACCAGTTCGGCATGGATGCAAAGCTTTCTGGAAGCGCAGAGGCTTACCCCTTACGACTGGTGGATTGCCGATTGGAGAAGCACTGCCAAGCGGCAGCCGCAGTGGGGAATGTGGCAGTATATGGGTAGCCAAGGACGGGTGGACGGTGTAACCGGACCTTGTGATCTGGATCGGGCGTATAAGGATTACGCGTCAATCATACGAGAAAATGGACTGAACCATCTGGACTCTGCCAGCAATTTGGAAAAGGAACTAGCCGATGCAAAACAGGAAGCGGAACTTTGGAAAAGCAAGTATGATGAGTTGTTCTCCGGCCTTCAGGCATTGCTGGAATAACTCAACAGAGGGAGGAAGGGTGAAAGATGGAATTGGGAAAAGAGATCCGGCTTTGGATTTCCGGAGCGGTTGGGGTCGTTTCCGGGATATTGGGGTGGTTTGGATGGTTGGTGCTGATCTTTATTGCAGCGATGGGGTTGGATTGGTTTACCGGTACCCGTGCCGCCATCAAGGCCGGAGAGTGGAGTTCCAAGACGGCAAAGGAAGGAATCCGTCATAAGCAGGGGGCAGTGGTTACGGTGATGGTGTCGGCTTTGGCTGATCTGCTCATCGGGATTGCGATCAACGATCTGTCCGGTTTTCAGCTGCCCTTTACCTATGGGGTGATGCTGTGCCCGATGGTTTTGGTCTGGTATATTGTGGCGGAATTTGGCAGTATTGTGGAAAATGTGGGGAAGATGGGTGCGCCGGTACCACAGTTTTTCAAGCAGGCACTGAAGATATTTCGGGATTCGGTGGACGGCGTCTCAATAGAAAAGGAGGAAGAAAATGGCAAGAGCAATTAAGCTGACACGCAATGAGGATGGTTCTGTCACCGCGTCTTATGCGGACAGCACCAGCAAGGCTTCCACGGTTAAGCTTTCGACCGGCAGTTCCAGCAAAAGCAGCAGAAGTTCCGGTTCCAGCTCCAGCAGAAGCAGCAGTTCCAGCTCTGGTTCCAATGGGGCGACAAAGGTAATGGTCCGAAACGGGTACACCATCACCGCAACACCAACCAAGACCGGATATGAATCCCCCAATTACGATCATGAGGAACCATATACCGACGCCTTTGGAAATGTGCGGTACTATCCGGCGGATCAGTATGGCAACTCTACCGGAGCTTGGCATTCCAATCTGATTGTCCCGGATTACAGCAAAAAGCCCGCCGATCAAAGCTATGGCAGCTATTTTTCGGATCTGAATTTCGGCTACAACCAGGAATATGAGGATCAGTATGTCTATTACCGTCCGGCCAGCATGGTGCCCACCATCACCATTCGCAAAAACGACAGCAGCGGTAGTTCCGGCTCGGGCAGCGGCGGATCCTCGGTGAGCAGCTATCAGGGCGGCGGAATTGCAGCTATGCGCGGCGATTCCGGCTATGACAGCGATGGAGGCAGCGTTTCCTATGGTTCCAGCGGCAGTTATGGCTATGGCAGTTATCTCGATGCCCAGAATTCTCTCATCGATGCCCAGATCAGCGCCATCCTTGGTCAACTCAACTCCGGCAAACAGACCATCAACCAGATGGCCGGCGATGCGGCCCGGCAGGCATATATCAACATGAAAACCACCGAGAACGCCCTGCCGCAGGCCATGGCCGCAGCCGGACAGAGCGGCGGAATGACCCAATCGGCGCTGCTGGATCTGTATACCAACTATGAGCGCAGCCGCAACGACATCGAACTGGATCGGAACAATCAGCTTGCGGAGATTGAAAATACCGCTGCGCAGGCAGAGGCGGAGGGAAACATCCAGAAGGCGCAGGCTGCACTGGACTACCAAAAACAGCTGTTGGATCAGGCTTACCAGCAACAGCTGATGCGGCAAGAGTATCAGCAGGAGCTTGGTTTGCTGGCCGCGAAAAATGGTTACTCTGCCCGCAGCACAGCCGCGGATCAGGTGGATGTTCAGCTGATGATGCTGGAAGCCCAGGAAGCGCTGGAACAGGGCGGAAACGTGGAGGATTGGCTGAACGAATACCGCAGCTATCTCAGCCAAAGCCAGCTGGATACGATACTCAACCGGTATTGGAACAGCTAACCCAGGTAAGATCCGATGGGGTGAGCTGCCGCCATATCCCACCACAAACATGACCTGAAAAGATACGGCCCTGCTTTCCCTTTGCCGGGAAGCAGGGCCGTTCTACTTTTGGGATGCTATGCAAAGAAAGAGACAATCAGCGCCACCACAAATCCGGTGGTCCCCACGATGGTTTCCATCATAGTCCAGGTTTGAAAGGTGGTTTTTTCGTCCAGATTGCAGAGGGATTTGACCAGCCAGAAACCGGAATCGTTAAAGTGGGAGAAGGCGGTGGAGCCTCCGGCAATCGCCATCACCAGACAGGCAAGGTGCAGCGGGGAGAGGCCCGATACCACCGGCATGGAAGCTACAATCCCGGCAGCCATGGTCATAGCAACGGTGGCAGACCCTACCGAGATACGCACCGCCAGCGCAATCAGAAAAGCGACCACCACAATGGGCAGAGGCGTTGCGGCAACGGCGTTTCCAATGACGTTCCCCAGTCCAGAGTCCTGGAGCATATACCGCAGGACGCCGCCCCCGGCGGTCACCAGGAGGATGAGTCCAGCAGGTTCCAAAGATTTGGTCATCACCTTTTCCAGTTCGCTGCGGCTGTATCCATGGCGAACCCCCAACAGGAACATCGCTGCAACGGTGGCCAGCAGCAGTGCGATAAAGGGGGTACCCAGAAAGGTGAACACTGGGCGCAGTCTGTCTATCCCGCTGCCGCTGGGAATGGCCTGAAACACCGAGTTGATCAGGATGAGAAAGAGGGGAATCATGATAATGGCTACCACGCTTGCAAAAGACGGAAGCTTTTTTTCATCGTAATCTGGCGCGTTCAGATACGCTTCCGGCACCGGTACCGCGAATCTTTCTCCACAGAACCTGCCGAACACCGGTCCGGCAAAAACCATCGCGAATAGGCCGCAGACAATACCCAACCCGATGACAAGCCCCAGATCCACCCCCAAAATATTCGCCACCAACACCGGTCCAGGAGTGGGAGGGATAAAGGCGTGTCCCACTGCCAGGCCGGCAAGCAGTGGGATGACAAAATAAAGGGCAGATTTGTTTGCGCGGCGGGCAATGGAAAAAGCCAGCGGAATTAAAATGATAAGACCAGCATCAAAAAAGACCGGGATGGCCACCACCATGCCGGTGATGCCCAGCGCCCAAGGCGCTCTTTTTTCACCGAAACGCCGAATCATGGTCAGCGCAACCCGTTCGGCGCCACCGGAAATCTCCAGGATAGCCCCAAACATAGACCCCAGCCCTACCAATAAAGCGATGCCTTTGAGGGTTTCCCCCATCCCCTTGTTGACGGTATCCACGATCATCGATACCGTCATACCGGAAATCAATCCGATCCCCAAAGCGGAGATCAAAATGGCGATCAAAGGCTGAAACTTGGCTTTGATGATGAGAAACAGCAGGATGACAAGACCACAAAGGGCGGCGGTAATCAGTCTGATAGGATCTGCAACAAAGACTTCCATGCTACAACCTCACTCTCTGTATGTTTTGTCCTGGCATAGAGGTCACTCCATATATCCGCCCTTCATGGGGGATACAGCGTGCTGGGAAAAAATTTTAAGGACGCCGGAAGGATATTTGGCAGGCTTGGGTTTCCACGCGGCTTTTCGTACTGCCAAGACCGCATCGATCTCCTCCGGAGGCATCTCCTTGCCGTGAATCCCCACAATCTCCAGTTTTCGAGCGGGAATATCAATCCGTATCAGGTCTCCCTGCTCCACCAGCGCGATGGGTCCTCCGTCGGCGGCCTCCGGGGAGACATGTCCGATGGATGGGCCGGTGGACGCTCCAGAAAAGCGCCCGTCGGTGATCAGCGCCACCGATCGGCCCAATGTTTTGTCGGAAGAAATGGCTTCGGAGGTGTAGAACATCTCCGGCATTCCGGAACCTTTCGGCCCCTCATAGCGGATGAAAACAGCTTCTCCGGGATGAATCTGTTTATGCAGTACGGCATAAAGCGCTTCCTCCTCGCTGTCAAAAGGACGTGCAGTGAGGGTAACCTGGAACATTTCCTTGGGACAGGCGGTGTGTTTGATGACGGCGCCCTCGGGGGCCAGGTTGCCCTTGAGGATGGCAATGGAACCGTCCACGCCGATAGCCTGGTCGTAGGGGCGGATGATGTCCTGCCGGGTGATGTGGCAGCCGTACCGCTGGTTGAACTGCTCCAGCCAGCCCTCACAGCGCTGGTAGAAACCGTTCTGCTTCAGCTCGGCCAGGTTTTCGCCCAGCGTCTTGCCGNNGGCGGTGTGTTTGATGACGGCGCCTTCCGGGGCCAGATTTCCTTTAAGGATGGCAATGGCTCCGTCGGTACCGATGGCTTTGTCAAAGGGGTGGATGATATCCTGCCAGGTAGCGCCCCATTGGGCACAGTAGGCGTCACACCGATTATAGAATCCATTCTGTTTGAGTTCATCCAGGTTTTCACCCAGAGTTTTGCCGGTTACGGTCATGGCGTCCAGATGGAGGATTGGCCTCAACTCCTCCATGATACGGGGGACCCCTCCAGCGTAATAGAAAAATTGAGCCGGCCATTTTCCTGCGGGGCGGATGTCCAATAGGTAATGAGCTCCGCGGTGAAGACGGTCAAAGGTATCTGCATCCAGGGTTAGGCCAAACTCTTTGGCGATGGCGGGAATATGCAGCAGGGAATTGGTGGATCCGGAGATGGCTGCATGCACCATGATGGCGTTTTCAAAGGACT
>DBQB01000062.1:0-43737 GCA_002305685.1 Ruminococcaceae bacterium UBA1405 | reverse complement strand
GCCATGATCTGCATGGTGGAGGCGGTCCCCATAAAGGAACAGGCGCCGCAGGAAGGACAAGCGTGCTGCTTATACCAGGAAAGAGCGCTGTCGTCGATCTCTCCGCGCTCCTTTTGGGCGGAATAGATGCCGATCTGTTCCAGGGTCAAAAGATCCTTTTTGATATCCTTTATCGGGTCGCACAGGGGATAGGCATCCATAACCCCTCCTGCCACCACAATAGACGGGATATTTACCCGTCCAATTCCCATCAGATGGGCGGGCATCCCCTTGTCACAGCTGGCGATAAAAACTCCTCCGTCAAAGGGAGTGGCGCCGGCATGAATCTCAATCATATTGCAGATGGCGTCCCGGCTTGCCAGGGAATAGTTGATGCCGTCGTGCCCCTGCGCCATACCGTCGCAGATATCGGTTGTAAAATAGCGGGCTGCTTTGCCGTGATGCTGCTCAATTCCGGCTACAGCCTCCTCCACCAATCCCAAAAGATGGGCGCTGCCAGGATGACTGTCGCCAAAGGTGCTCTCCACCATAATCTGTGGTTTGGATAGATCTTCCACCGTCCAGCCCATCCCCATGCGCAGGGGATCCTGTTCCGGCGCGATGGCGCGGATTTTTTGACTGATCATATCACTCACTCCTTGTAAACCAATCTTGACTCTGTGGTTATCACAAATTATAAAATATCCCCAAAACAAAATCAATATTCTCCATCATACAGCCGTTTTTCCACCTTCTCCTGCGATTTTCGCTGTTCTCACCGTTTTTTGTTGTGGGGACGACGGGGAAGGAAGGGGGATTGTTTTTACAGTAGCTTGGGGTTATAATAAAATGACGATCAAACGGACAGCACATCGAAAGGCGGCGTTTGCCGCTTAGTGCAGATATGACACAATGGAGGATGAGATATGTTTCGAGAATTTGTCAGCTACTATAAACCCCAGCGAAAGATGTTTGCGTTGGATATGGCTGCGGCTTTTCTGGTAGCGCTGATCGATCTGGTGTATCCTATCGTCACCCGATGGATGCTCAACGATTATATTCCAAACCGTCAGCTCAATCCCCTGCTGATGAGTACCGGCGTTTTGTTGGTACTGTATCTGGTCAAGGCGGGTATGAACTACTTCATGCAGTATTATGGGCACGTAGTCGGTGTGAATATGCAGGCGCAGATGCGTTGGGATGTCTTTCGCCATCTGCAAAAACTTCCATTTTCTTACTTTGACGATCACAAAACCGGCGTGATTATGTCCCGGATTATGAACGATCTGATGGACGTCTCGGAGCTTGCCCACCACGGACCGGAGGACCTCTTTATCTCTCTGGTGATGCTCATCGGCTCCTTCACCTATCTTTGCAGCATCAATGTGCTGTTGACGGTGCTGATCTTCATCTTCTTACCCTTCCTGATCTGGTTTGCGATGACCAAACGGATCAAAATGTCCAGGACCTTTACCGAAACCCGTGTTCAGGTCGCGGAGGTCAACGCCTCGCTGGAAAACAGCATTTCCGGTATCCGGGTTTCCCGTGCCTTCAACGCCAGTGAACATGAAGCAAACAAATTCCAGAAAAACAACGATTCCTATGTGGCGGCCAGAAGCCGCGCCTATCAGGCGATGGGTGAGTTTAATTCCGGCACTACTTTGATCATTGATCTGCTCAATGTGGTGGTGCTGGTGTTGGGCGGCCTGTTTACCTTTAACGGGACCATCACCCTGGGCGATTTCGTGGCGTATATGCTGTTTATCAGTATGTTCCTCAATCCCATCCGCAAACTGATCGCCTTTGTGGAACAGCTGCAGCAGGGAATGACCGGTTACAAACGGTTCCATGAACTGATCCACACCGCCACCGAGCAGGAGTCTCTCAAAGGTCTGGAACTGAAAAATGTGAAGGGTGAAATCCGCTTTGAGGATGTCAGCTTTACCTATGACGAGAGCAAAACCATTCTGAGCCATCTGAACATCACCATCGCTCCTGGCAAGACGGTGGCACTGGTCGGACCGTCCGGCGGCGGAAAGACCACCCTGTGTCATCTGGTGCCCCGGTTTTATGAGCTGACCGGAGGACGAATCCTCATTGACGGGGTGGATGTGCGGGATATCTCCTTTGCATCGCTGCGTCAGAATATCGGCATTGTGCAGCAGGATGTTTTTCTCTTTACCGGTACCATCCGGGAAAACATTGCTTATGGGCGTTTGGACGCCACCGAGGAGGAGATCATCGACGCCGCCAAGAAGGCCAACATTCACGAGTATATTGAAACGCTGCCGGATGGCTATGATACCTATATCGGCGAGCGGGGGGTCAAACTTTCCGGCGGACAGAAACAGCGTATCTCCATTGCCCGGGTATTTCTGAAAAATCCCCAGATTTTGATTCTGGATGAGGCCACCTCTGCGCTGGACAATGCCACCGAGATTATGATCCAGAAATCTTTGGAGGAGCTCTCCCGCGGGCGTACCACTATGGTGGTGGCGCATCGGCTTTCCACCATCAAAAATGCCGATGAGATCATTGTATTGACCAGCCAGGGGGTTCAGGAGCGGGGCAGTCATGAAGAGCTGATGAAGCTGGGCGGTATCTATTATGGTCTGTATCAGTCCCAGTTCCGCCATATGGAGCAGGACGTGCTGGCTCCTTCCGCGATGGGCTGAGCGCTGTTTTGTAGCTAATATGTCTCGCTGGCTCTGTCGTAGATGCGCGGGAGGTTTGGCAGCTCAAAGGGGGAAAATGCGCCCCCAAAACACACGGTTACCGGCGTCCTTTTTGAGCCCAATCAGCTCTGAGAGGGCGCCGTTTTCGGCTCACTTTGGCCCGTATTTGGAGAATGACCGCGCAGAGAGATGCGGTGTCGGCAGACGGAGTATTCCCTAAAAAAAGGTAATTTTCCAGAATTTATATATCTTTTGTGTGCATAAAACCTTTGGGGAGATCCCAGACTAAGGCAAACCATTTTGATTTGCAGAAAGAAAGGATGTTCTCAATGGTACAAAGGATGTTTACGTCATCACGCTTTTGTAGTAATATAAATATGATAGAAACGATAGAGCGCCGGCGGTTTGCATTGCTGTGTCACTGTGCTAAGAAAGTGGTAGTTATCATAATGACGACGGTAATAACGATAATGATGCAGCTGCAAGTATCCGCCGCCGATGACGGAGTCTATCAGATGACCGAGCGGGAGATTAGAATGTTGGAAGCAGTGGTGATGCATGAGGTGGGATATTGTTCCCGGGACTCGATGATTGCCGTGGCCCATGTGGTGCTCAACCGTGTGGAGAGCCCACTGTTTCCTGATACGGTGGAACAGGTGCTGCATCAGCCCGGCCAGTTTACCGCCATTCACAACTATTATGACCAGGAGCGCCCGGTGAGCGCGCAGGTGCGCTCAGCGGTGGCGGACGCTCTGCAGATCCCGGATGTGACTGGCGGCGCGCTGTATTTTTACAATCCCGGTTATATGCAGGATGGACCGGTGCTGGACTGGTTTGAAAGTTTGGAGACCACTCTGGTTTTTGAAGAGGTCTGGTACTGTAAATGAAATGACAGAATCGTAAGGAGATGAGCTCTGATGAGAGAGACGGATTTGTTGATTGTGGGAGCGGGAACGGCGGGACTCACCGCCGCCATCTATGGTTGCCGCAGCGGCCTTGTCTGCGTGGTGCTGGAGAAAGGAATGTTTGGCGGACAGATTGTCAACACCACCGATATTGAAAACTATCCGGGAATGCCGGGGGTGGATGGCGTGGAATTCGCCAACGCACTGCATCAGCAGGCGGAGAAGTTGGGTGCCCAGATCCTCTTTGAATCTCTGGAGGAGATCACAAAAGGGGAAGATCACTGGTTTTATGTCAAAACTTCCGGCGGTGCTTTTCGCGCCAAAGCAGTGATTGTCGCCAACGGCGCAGAACATCGCAAGCTGGGCTGTCAGGGGGAAGAGACCTTTGCAGGCCGAGGCGTCTCCTACTGCGCCACCTGTGACGGCGCATTTTACCGCGGCAAAGAGGTGGCCGTGGTGGGCGGCGGCAACACAGCGCTGGAGGAGGCGCTCTATCTTTCCTCCATCTGTGAGAAGGTGCATCTGATTCATCGCAGAGATACCTTCCGGGCACATCAAAAGACGATTCAGAGGGTTTTATCCACCCCAAACATCATTCCCCATTATCAGTCGGCGGTCGTCCGAGTGGAGGGGAACACCAAGCTGCAGTCGCTGATCCTCTCTACTCCGGAGGGGGAGACTACTGTTGCGGTGGCGGGGTTGTTTGTAGCCATTGGGCTTGCGCCGCAAAACCAGTTGTATGCTTTGCTTTGCCAGCTGGATGAAAACGGTTATTTTGTGGCTGGGGAGGATTGTGTCACCAGCTGCGAGGGCCTTTATGCGGCGGGTGATACCCGGCAAAAACCGCTGCGCCAGCTGGTAACCGCCGCTTCCGACGGCGCTGTCGCTGCATATATGGCAGGCAGTTATATCGGCGGGACCTTTTCCCAGTGGGACGCCAGGGGCTCCCTTTATCAGCGACTGTTCTGACGGCGAGGTTTTCACCGAAAATCATCCTTCGGCTATTTACAATCCTCCGCCTTTCTACTATAATACAAATAATATCATATATAATGACATTCTGCCGCCATTTCCCCGTGACAGTGGCAAGATGAGATGTCGGAAAGAGGAATCAGTATGAATTACAAGCAGGAATTTATCAAATTTATGGTGCGTTCCGGCGTTTTGACCTTTGGCGATTTCACTGCAAAGAGCGGTCGTAAAACCCCCTATTTTATCAATACCGGAAACTATAAGACCGGCGCTCAGGCGGCGCGTTTGGGTGAATTCTATGCGCAGTGCCTCACCGAGAACATCCCCGGTAAGGTGGACGCCCTCTTTGGACCGGCCTACAAAGGGATCCCGCTGTCGGTTGCCACCGCCATTGCTCTGGCCAACAACCATGGGCGGGACGTCAACTACTGCTTTAACCGCAAGGAGGCCAAAGATCACGGTGAGGGCGGTGTAATGGTCGGATATAAACTTCAAGATGGGGACAAGGTAGTGATTATTGAGGACGTGATCACCGCTGGTACCGCTATGCGGGAATCTCTTCCGATTCTGGCGGCGGCCGCCAAGGTGGAGGTTGTCGGTGTGATTATCTCGGTGGATCGCACCGAGAAAGGAAAAGGAGAAAAATCCGCCATTCAGGAAATCCGGGATGAGTTTGGAATTCCGGTTTATTCCATCGTAACCGCTCGCGAGATCATCGATAACCTGTATAATGTTGAGGTAGACGGAAAGGTTTATATCGATGATGTGATGAAGGGTAAGATGGAAGCTTATCTGGAGCAGTACGGCGTAAAATAATTGGTTCATAGCGTCCGGCTGGCCTGATCATGGCGGCCGGGGAAACGGAGATTTTACATATGGCCCGCAAAAGAAAAAACGATATGGCGATACTACTGGGCGGCGTCGTGGCGGCGCTGGTGGTAGTGGTTGCCTTGATTGTGGTTTTGGTGGTGCGGGGAACGAGTTCCCCCCAGGATTCCTCTGATTCTGCCAGTCAAAGCAGCAGTACCTCTGAAACCTCTTCCCATGAGCAGAGCGATTCCCAGAGCAGCTCTGCTGCCGGTCCCGCCGGTCCTATGATTCCGCAGATGGATGACGAGGAGCAGGATTCGGAAGAATCGGAACCGGAGGAGCAGAGCAGTTCCAGCAGTTCTGCCTCATCCTCCACCCCCAGCAGTTCTTCTGTCAGCGTTCCCTCCAGCAGTACCGCTCCTCAATCCTCATCCTCCAGACCGGTTTCCTCCTCCCAGGCAGCGCCTCCGGCATCCTCTTCGGTTGCTTCTTCCCGTCCGGTGCAGTCCTCCCAATCCACCGTTTCGGTACAGAGTTCCCGTCCGGTACAGTCCTCGACCCCGATGACTCAGCTGGATACCCCGGAGATGGCTGTGTCCCAAGATGAGGGAATCTTGACGGTGACCTGGGATCTGGTGGACCATGCCCAGGGATATTTGCTGCAGCTATTTGCCGAGGATGACGAGTCGGATCCTTTGGAGGATGTAAGCCTCTCTGAGGATGATGACATTTATGTCTTTGACACCCAGCTGGAGGAGGATGAGGGCTATAAGGTTAAGATTCAGGCTCTGGGCAGTGGCTCTTATTACGATTCCAACCGCAGGGTCAAGGTGGTAACCGGGTCTGGAGAGAGTTCCCGGGAAGATCAGCTGGATACTCCCAGGCACCTCAATGCCTATCTGGATGAGGATGGAATCCTCTTTATCGAGTGGGATGAGGTGGAAAACGCCAGCAACTATACGGTAGAGCTGTTGCAGCCCAACGGAAGGTTGGTGGAGAGCAACACGGCTAACGGTACCGGTTATGAGTTTGATACCATTCTGGATGAAATCGGTTCCTATAAAGTGCGGGTCTGTGCAAATCCCAGACGGCTCAGCAGTTATGAAAGCTCGGAATATGCGGTGGAGACGGTCAAGACCAGCAGTTCTAATGTTTCCGGGGATCGTCTTGCTGCGCCGGATATCAGCATTCGGCTGTATAACGATTATCTGAAGATCACATGGGATCCGGTGAAGAATGCCACCACGAGGGTATCTCCGGCGTGAAAGAGGACAGACCAGAGTTCGACCGCCTTCTGTTCAGCGATACCGCCGTGGAGAATCCCCCTGTCGAAGCTGTCATCGTAGCCAAGAACGACCGTGTGGCTCGTGACATCAACATCTACTTCTACTACAAGATGCTTCTCAAGAAGAAGGATGTGCAGCTCATCTCTATCGCAGAGGACTTCGGTCAGTTCGGTGTGTTCAGCAGTATGCTCGAAGCCTTCACCCTCTGTGTGGCTGAGATGGAGCGCGAGAACATCACCAAGCGCACGAGCGGCGGCAGGATGGTCAAAGCATCCAAGGGCGGCTACAGCGGCGGCAGACCTCCCTACGGCTACTCAGCCAAGAAGGGCATGGGGATGCTCGCGGTAGTCCCGGAGGAAGCCGAAGTCGTGAAGCGTATCTTCGAGATGAAGGACAACGGCTCGACCTATCAAGCAATCTGTGATATGCTCAACGCAGAGGGCAAGACCAACCGCAGCGGCACCAAGTTCAGCATCAGCACCGTTCAGACCATTTGGGAGAACCGCAAGATATATGAGGGCTACTATCGGTACGGCAAGAGCCGTGAGTATGTGAAGGGCGAGCATGAGCCTATTTTGATGGAGGTGCAGTAATGAGAAAGCTATTGGCGGTAGCCACGGTCATTCTGGTGTTGGGTCTCGCCGGGTGCGGGGCAGCTTCGGAGCCGCAGCACACCCTCACCTTTATCGAAGGTCGGAAGGTGACGGTCGAGATGAACGGTGAGGACTTGGAGCTTGCAGGAGTGTTCTGTGAGTACACCAACGCGAGCGGCGAGACCTTCATCCCCTGTGACGCTATCAACGTGTACGCTTTTCAGCACGGGACGGAAATCCCGGTGTTGGTGTTCACGGGGCAGGAAACGGAGGGCTTCATCCAATGCGACACACGAGTGCAGAGCGGCACCACGGCGAAGGTCGTGTGGCTGTTCCAGATGCAGGATGACTCTACGGTGTCGGTGGAGTTCACGGACGGGCAGAAGTTCACTTTTGAAGTGGCGTGAGAGAGGTTGGAATGATGTTTTGCTCAAACTGTGGTACACAGCTCCCGGACAATTCGGTGATATGCCCGAAGTGTAAGGCTCAATTCGCTCAACAACCCGTCCCGGTGGTAGTCATGGACAACTCCCCGAAAACCCTTTGCCCGAAATGCGGTGCAGCGATGTCCTTTCAAACGGTTGCCGAAAACAAAAAGCGGGGATGCTTGGGGATATGCCTTTGGCTGCTTCTGTGCCTTCTCACTTGCTTTTTGATATTACTGATTCCGGCAATGCGAGGGCGAGGAAGCAAGACCCACACATGGGCTGTCTGCCAAGGGTGCGGATACCGTTACAAGGTGAAATAAAGCAAGCACATAAGAATGGCGCATGATTGCGAGTGAGGATTCTCACACCAATCATGCGCCTTTTCTTTTAGGAGGAAATCTATATGAAGTTGGATATACTGGTTCTCAAAATTTTCGCAAAAATAAAAAAGGCTCCCGGAGACTACCAAGCCTACGAGGACGCTTTCGATGTCATCCGTGAGCTTGAGCATCGCTCCTTCGAGGTGGCTCATAAGTACAACCGGGAGCTTCGGGAGATGGTGAGCAGGGCTGTCGTGGAGTGTGGGAACCGTATCTCTCTTGCGGACAGGCTATCGCCTGGAGATCATCGACCCTTCCGGAAAGACCCTTCATTCGGAGATTCTGTACGATTCGGAATCCCCTTACTCCTACTACGGGGATATCAACAAAAAAGGCACCTATCAGATTCGTATGAAGTCCATCAACGATGATGGGGATTACTATGATTCCCCCTATGTAACCGAAAAATTGGAAATCTCCAACAGCACACTGGAGACGCCGGGCAGTGTTTCGGCAGAGGGTGGCAGCAGAGCGGTTACGGTTTCTTTCAGCGCTTCTGAGGACGCCCAATATTACCAGATTCAAATTTCCAAATATAACAGCAGCTGGACCGACACCGAAACCTACCGTCCCACCGGTGTATCGGGAAATAGAGGTACGTTGAGCAAGAAGATTTCCGGTTTGTCATCCGATACCCATTATCGTGTTCGGGTACGCGCCTGTACCGATGATGAGGATACCGAAAACTCTTCCTGGAGTGATTATGAGGATTTCTATACCGATTGAGGAAGGACAGCGTTCCAGTTTTTTAACCCCTGTCGCGGCATTTGCCGTGACGGGGGTTTTCTGTTGTTGATGCGGATTACCCGGAAAGATGTCTTGTAAAAGAATGCAGCGAAGATTGGGATGGGATCATCATATTTTTCCCTGTGCTCCATATATATAAATGAGAGAAAAAGACACGAGGAGGGGAATGGATAACGGTGGAAAAACAGATACAGGCCAAAGAAATTTCTTCCGCTAAGGGAGCGGCGCACAATCTGGTGATGGAAGGACGCAAAAAGCTCAGTATTACCGCAGTGCGGGATATCACCTCCTTTGAGGAAAGCCGGGTGGTGTTGGAAACGGA
Source organism: Ruminococcaceae bacterium UBA1405 (assembly GCA_002305685.1). GTDB lineage: Bacteria > Bacillota > Clostridia > Oscillospirales > Ruminococcaceae > UBA1405. The sequence goes on along the minus strand of DBQB01000062.1, from coordinate 34,640 downwards.
AATGGGAGAGCTGACGGTAACCGGGCAGGGATTGCATCTGAACAATCTTAGTGTGGAAACCGGGGAGGTGAGCCTGGAGGGAATGGTGGACGGTTTTTCCTATGACGATCATCCCAGTATGCGTGGGCAATCCTTTTGGGCGCGGCTGTTTCGGTGAGTGGAAGCGGTGTGAATGATTCCAAGTGTGGAATGAGGGATGAGCGGTGGCGCTGATACAGCAGCAGACGGCGATATTTCTATGGGCTATGGTGGTAGGAGCGCTGATTATGGCGCTTTACGATTTGTTTCGCATTTTGCGGTTGTCTTTTGCCGGATGGGACTGGTTGATATTTGTGGAGGATCTCTGTTTTTTTGTTCTAGCGGGGTTGATTACCTGGTACTATCTGCTGGAAAGCTGTGAGGGACGGATACGAGGCTTTGTACTGGTGGGAGAGGGTATTGGCGCGCTGCTATACTACTTGACAATTGGACAGCTGGTGATGGCGGTAGCCAAGCCGGTGATCGCCTTCCTTCGCTGGACCCTACAGATGTTATTTCGCCCTGTGCGGTGGGCAGGAAAAAAGCTTTTGATCCCGTTAAAAGCGGTGGCACGCTTGTCTCTAGATCGGTGGAATCGAGTGTGTATGGGCTTTCGGAAAGGAATTTGGGAAAATCGGAAAAAAGTGAGCCAAATCGGAAAAAGACACTTGCAAGAACCTGGTGGTATATTATATAATCTATTTGTTACAAGTGTTTTTGCCGGTAAGTTCGCCGGGGCATCTCATCACAAACAAGGGGTGGAAAACGGTGCGGAAAGTATCATCACGTCGGACACGTAAAAACCGATTGATTCGTTTGGCAGTGGTTTTGGTTGCGTCCTATTTTCTTGTGACGCTGGTGCAGTTGCAGCTGGATATCTATAAGCAGCGCCGGGTGTTGGAACAGCTGAATACCCAGTGCCTGGACCAAAAGTCGGCCAATGATGATGTAGAGCGGTACCTTTCCTTGCATGATGACACCGAACTCATTGAGAAGATTGCCCGGGAAAAGTTGGGCTTTGCCTATCCGGATGAAACGGTGTTTTTCGACGCTTCCGGCAGTTAAACCGCTTGACTTTGGATACCAATCTCCATGGATGGGGTTCGTTTTGCCAGCATCCTGGAGTTTCGTGTGATATCACTTTAAGGAGGACATTGCTAAAATATGCAGGTCGCAGTAGGAGAAGTCATTGAAGGAAAGGTGACAGGGATCACGAAATTCGGTGCATTTGTGGAGCTGCCCGGCGGAAAAACCGGAATGGTGCACATCTCAGAGGTTGCTCCCACATATGTCAAAGAGATTAAGGATCATGTTTCCCTCAATCAAGTTGTCAAAGTTAAGGTGCTTTCCATCAGCGAGGAGGGAAAAATCAGCCTTTCCATAAAGCGCGCTATGGAACCGCAGCAGCCTGCACAGGGGCAACGAACCGGCGCACGTCAAAGTTATCAGCGCCGCCCCGTCCCACAGGCTACCAGCCCGGCGGGCTACGAGTGGACACCCCGCAATCGCACCAGCGAAACGATGTCCTTTGAAGATATGATGGCAAAATTCAAACAGTCCAGCGACGACAAAATGTCGGATCTCAAACGCTATATGGATGTCAAGCACGGAAGCAGCGGGCGCCGTGGTTCTTCCAAATAAGCGATCCGGTTTGTAAATATTGGACCGTGACTGGCTCATTTTTGATGATGGGCCAGCCTTTTTTATGGGCGGCGAAGCTATTTTATCGTTTTTGCTGCCATAAAGCCGGTTTATCTGTGGCCTGAGGCGGTCGTAGACTGGAAAACTGGTATGAACGGAGAGCTTTTGAAAACGGAGAAAAAGATATGTTATTTTATCATGCGAATTTACTGACCATGGACGCTGGGCGTATCTCTCGTGGATGGATGCGCATCACGGACGGCAAAATCGCCGCGTTGGGCAGTATGGATACCTTTCTCCCGGAGGAGGGAGCGGTGGATCTCAAGGGCGCATTGGTACTGCCTGGTTTTGTGGACGCCCATTGTCACATCGGGCTTTTTGAGGACAGCCTGGGGTTTGAGGGGGAGGATGGCAATGAAGACACCGACCCTGTAACCCCCCAGTTACGGGCGTTTGACGCGGTCAATCCCATGGAGCGCAGTTTTTCGGAGGCGCTCTGCGGCGGTGTGACCACTGTGGTAACCGGTCCGGGGAGCGCAAATCCCATCGGCGGTCAGATCTGTGCGCTGAAAACGGCGGGACGCCGGGTGGATGCCATGGCCATCAGCGATAGCTTGGCCATCAAATTTGCCTTAGGAGAAAATCCCAAGGTCTCTTACAATGCCAAATCCCAAACCCCCATCACCCGAATGGCGACAGCGTCGCTGATTCGGGATATGCTGCGCAAAGCCCAGGAATATATGGATGCGCTGGAAAAAGCCCAGGAGGATGAGGACAGCGACGAGCCGGAGTTTGACGCCAAATGCGAAGCGCTGATTTCCCTGCTGCGGCGGGAAAAGAAGGCGCATTTTCACTGCCATCGCGCCGACGATATCTTTACTGCTATCCGGATTGCCAAGGAGTTTGGGCTGGATTATCTGCTGATTCACTGCACAGAGGGGCATCTGATTGCGCAGGAGCTGTTGGAGGAAGGCGTGGCGGTGGTGACCGGACCTCTGTTCGGAACCCGCAGCAAACCGGAACTGTCCAATTTTACCCCTGCCAACCCTGCCATCCTCTCCAAAGCTGGCGTACCGGTTGCAATCTGTACCGACCATCCTGAGGTGGCCCAGCAACTGCTGCCCCTCTCGGCCGGCCTGGCGGTGAGTGAAGGGATGGATTATCTGGAGGCACTGCGCGCCATCACCATCGTACCTGCACAGATCTGCGGCATAGACCATCGGGTAGGTTCCCTGACGGTGGGCAAAGACGCTGATTTTCTGGTATATCGCAGCGACCCGCTGGCGCTGGGAGCCAAACCGGAACAGGTTTGGGTGGAAGGAAAACGCAGAGTATAACGGCGCTTAAGCCATTGCTGAGAAAGAAAAATCCTTTTCTGAAAGAGAAACCCGATGCCGGGAAGGCATCGGGTTTCTCTTTTTTCCCGTTCATTTTTGTGGGGCTTCAAACGGATTCCACCGCCATACTATCCCGGATTCAGCGCAGTTTCTCCGTAGGAAAATCCTGAAGGAATTGTTGCGCTGTCTGGGCAATCTGTTGAAGACATGTTTCGTCAAAGGGCGTCTTGAGTCCTGAAATGGCCAGCAGCTCTGTGAAGGTTCTGGTTCCAGCCATCTTTACCAGGGAGAGGTATCGATTCCATGCTGCGTCCCGATTCTCCCGGATCAGCGCCCAAAACTGAAGCGCCACCGTCTGTGCCAGACAGTAATCGATATAGTAAAACGGTGCCTGGAAGATATGCTGTTTTGCCTGCCAGCCGCGGCCATCCTGGTAAAAGGGAATCTCCTTGAGATCGAGCCATGGCCGATAATCGGCTTCCAGCCGCTTCCAAACTTCATGCCGCTGCATGGGGGTAAGTTCCGGCTGCCGGTAGATCTCGTGCTGGAAGGCGTCCACAATGGTGCCATAGGGGATAAAGGTGAGAGCGGAAGCCAGATGACTGTACCGGAATTTATCCGCATCCGCTCCAAAGAAGTTTTCCGACCATTCCTCTGCGAAAAATTCCATCGACATGGAATGGACTTCACAAGCTTCCAAGGTGGGCCACCGCTGTTCCAGCGCGACGATGTCCCGGGCCATATAGGCGGCAAAGGCGTGTCCGGCCTCATGGGTCATAACCTCCACATCGCCGGCGGTGCCGTTAAAGTTGGCAAAGATAAAGGGTACCTTATAGTCTGGGAGGGTGGTGCAGTAACCGCCTCCGGCTTTTCCCTTTTTGCTCAGCACATCCAAGAGATGCCCCTCAAACATGACGTCGATAAAAGCGCCGGTTTCCGGGGATAGCTGATGGTACATATTGCGGGCGGTATCCAGCGTATCCTGAGCGTTTCCCCGAGGCAAAGGATTGCCGGTGGGGAATACGATGCTGTCATCGGACAGCATCATAGGATAGGAGGTATTCAGACGCTGGGCCTGCTGGCGTTTGAGCGCCGCGGCGATGGGGACAATGTGCCTGCGTACCGCCTCTCGAAACGCCTCCACCTGACCGGCGCCATAACAGTTGCGCTTCATCCGGTCATAGCCCAGTGGAATAAAGGTATCATACCCCATCTTTCGTCCCATCTCGGTGCGCAGTTTTACCAGTTGATGGAAGATATCGTCCAACTGTTGGGCATGGGACATCAGATATTCTCCCTCAGCGCACCAGGCAGCTTTGCGGATATCCGGATGTGGGGATTGTTTATAGGGGGTCAACTGCGGCAGAGTAAGAGTTTTGCCGTCAAAGACAATCTGGGCTCCAGCCATAATCTGATCGTATGCCATTACCAGTTTGCTTTCCTCCTGCATCAGCGGGGCAATGGCAGGGGAAAAGGAGCGCTGAGCCAGTTCGCCGTCGGCAAAGTACTGTTTTCCCAACATCTCCTCGAACTGCGGGCGAAAGGGATGGGTCAGCATAGCCCCAGTAAAGCGCTGTTGCAGTTCCTCAAAAACTGGATCCAGATGATCCCAATACTCCCGCTGCTGGGCATAGAAAGCATCGGTGGTATCGATGTTGCTGCGAGTGTTGGCGATGGCGGAGAGGGTAGAAAAATGGGAGCTCAACTTCTGCATCTCCATGAACGCATCCTTTGCTGCGGGGTAGTCCGGTGCGCGAAGCAGTTTTTCTAAGATTTCTCCGGCCTGCCGCCGAAGTTCTCCTTCCTCCAGACGTTCATATGGCATCTGTTCAAATGGGATTAGGGACATGAAAGAGATACCTCCTTTTTAACTGATAAGAAAAAATCAGGCCGCAGCAGCAGATGCGGCCTGATGGGATTATCCTTTGGTATTGTCGGCAAAGGTTACCCGATAGGTTTTAGCATATTCGGCCAGTTCGGTTTTATACTGTTCAAAAAAGGTTTTGTTTTGATGTTTGGTGTAAACGATGGGTTGGCTGCGTTTGGGGGTGACAATGGTGATCTTTTCCGATTTGGAGGGGATAATCACAAAGGTGCGTTCCACACAGGGGTCAAACTGGATGCGGGTAATCTGGCTGCTGTTGAGGTTATAGGTTTCCATCTTCTTTTTGCCGGGAACCATCAGTACCATCTCAGATTTGTCCAGCAGAATTCTTTTGTTTGCCATGATGCATACTCCTTTTCGGATGATTTATGTTGTGGCGGGTGAGGGCGGGAACCCTTTGCCGCTTTTACAGAAAGACTATCTCAGCGAAATTTTGTTCTGTTGGAATGTTTCATACAAATATTTCACCGAATCCATGTAATCCTGATGAGAGGGAAGATGCTCTACCAGAACCGGCATCTCTGGATCGGTTGCCTCAATCAGTTGGGCATATCGCAGCAGAGGGAAGCAGCCTTTTCCACAGGGCATCTCCTGAAGATGCAGCGTAAGCTGCGGGGTCAGCAGGATATCCTTGATGTGGCAGCTTTGGATCTTGTTTCCCAGCAGGGAAAAGCAGTGCTCCAAAAAACTTTCGGCGTTAAAGTATTTGTGGGGATCGGTGATCCAGTTGATGGGATCCATATGAACCTGAAAGGCAGGACGCTCCACCTGCTGCATCAAAAGCAGATAATCCTCCGGGCTGTCCGGCGCAATCCAACCCATAGGCTCCAGGGTAAAACAGGTATCCTCAGGTTTGACGGTATCCAGCAGAAATTGGATGTGTTCCACAATCTCCCGGCGGGTTTCCGGAAGATAGTTTTCCGGATAGGGATCGTGGTTGGTAGGGCCTTTGGCGCCTGCATAGTTGACACAGCAGCGGGCATGAACCCGCTGCGCCAGCCGCAGCTGTGACAGAGAGCGGGCAACCGCCTGTTCCCGCACCGATGCAATCGGGGAGATGGGATTGGCCCAGATGCCCACCTCCGCGATGACGATATCATATTTCTCTGCGGCGGCACAGTAGGCGGCGATCAGCTCCTCGGGAGCGTCGCCCGCCACCGGAAAGATTGCCGCTCCACAGTGAAGCTCTCGCAGTGTTTTTGCCCATTCCTCCGGGGAGGCGTGGGGAAGGGTGTGGTTCATTCCAAGGCGCATGGATGCTATCCTCCTGCTATTGTTTGTTTATCTCCAGTTTATATTCTCTTCGCCGGGGAGGGTGACACCCCACTGGCTGCGCAGGGTATCCATCTGTTCCATCATACCGATGATCCGCTCATGAGGCATCTGGGGGCACTCGACGGCGCCTGCACGGATGGCGTCCACTGCGGCCTGCAGTTCATATTCAAAGCCGGTTATCTGCTGTGGACGATCATAATGGGCCAAAATATGACCCTGACGGTCATAGGCGGTGGCGGATTCCCAGTTGTTGACGTTGGGAATGACCATATAGCCCTTGTCGCCAAAGACGGTAACGCCGTTATCCATGATGGTATCCAGTCCAAAGAACGCTGTGGCGAAGCGTCCGTCATGGTAGCGGAGGGTGGTGACGCTCCTTGCGTCTACCCCTTGGTCAGTGGATACCGCGCAGGTTTGTATCTGTGCGATGTCATGGCCGAAGAGAATGTCAATGGAGGTGAGGGCATATACCCCCAAATCCAGCAGAGCACCTCCGCCCAGATTGGGGTCGGTCAGCCGCTGTACATGGCGAAGATCCACCCCGAATTTGGCGGTCATCATCTGGGGCGTGCCGATGACGCCATCCGCAAGGGCCTGGCGCACCGTTTCGGTGATGGGCAGGAAGCGGGTCCAGATGGCTTCTCCCAAAAACAATCCTTTTTCCCGAGCGTATGACACCGCTGTTTTTGCCTGAGCTACGCTGAGCATAAAGGCTTTTTCACACAGCACCGACTTCCCGTTGGAAAGGCAGAGCATGGTGTGGGAGAAATGGAACGATTGGGGAGTACAGACATAGATGAGATCCAGGTCAGGATCTTTCGCCATCTCCTCATAGGAGCCGTACGCTTTGGGGATTGGTTCCCCTTGGGGAATCGAGAGAGCACGGATAAAGCTTTGCGCTTTTTGCAGATCTCGGGAGGCGACGGCGGTTAAGCTGACGCCGGAGACCGCCAGCATGGTGCGGGCCATCTTGACCGCGATGGAGCCGGCCCCAAGGATACCTGCGCGGATGGTTTTCACGGATTTCATTCCTTTCCTTTTGGATTGACCTAGAACAGAGAGGGCAACCTGAGAGCCTCCTTTTGGTTTAGTACTATATTAACACCTTTTTGCAGCATTTTCTATGTCTTTTGTTCAGAAAAATTTATACTTTTCAGCTGAAGGAAGATGAAAAAAAGAAAAAGCCCTGTGCCAAAACGACACAGGGCAGATGTATCAGATGGATTAGCCGAAATATCTCTCCAGCAGACCTTTGAAGGCTTTGCCGTGACGGGCTTCGTCGCGGGCCATCTCATGAACGGTGTCATGGATTGCATCCAGGTTCTGAGCTTTGGCCAGTTTGGCGAGCTCAAATTTGCCGGCGGTGGCGCCATTCTCAGCGGCAACCCGCAGCTCCAGGTTCTTTTTGGTGGAGTTGGTGATCACTTCGCCCAGCAGCTCAGCAAATTTTGCGGCGTGCTCAGCTTCCTCATAAGCAGCCTTCTCATAGTACAGGCCGATCTCAGGATAGCCTTCGCGATGGGCCACGCGAGCCATAGCCAGATACATACCAACTTCGGTGCATTCGCCGTTGAAGTTTTCCCGCAGACCCTCGAGGATAGCAGGATCAACACCCTCAGCAACACCTACCACATGCTCTGCGGCCCAGGTCAGCTCCTCTTCCTTCTGCTCAACAAACTTGGAAGCGGGGGCTTTGCACTGAGGACATTTTTCGGGAGGAGTGGTGCCCTCATAAACATAACCGCAAACGGAACAGATAAACTTTTTCATATTTAATTACCTCCATTTTTTGAACGAATTTCTTATTAAGATTTGTTCTGAATAAAGAATAGCATAAATGATGAGAACTTTCAAGAGCTTTTGCCAAAATTCATAAATTGTTTTTGTTTTTGTAAATCTGCACAAATTTAAATATGTAACGGTCCGAAAATACACAAAAATACAATTCCCCAATTTTGACAGCGATGGTATAATTGTCCGAACCGGATCCATACTATTACCGGCGGCAGTTGCGGAGTGGAAAACCTTCTCCCAAAATCCATGTCCCCAACCGTTGAAGCGTCGGAGAATGTCTCGTCTTATCAGGATACGATCGACGCAAAGAAAACAGCGGTTATGTTTTGCGGCAGAACCGCAGGAGGTTATCGTGATGAACAATCAGAACAATCAGAACCAGTCCCAGAACAAGAACAACCAGACCCCTTCTCAGAATCAGTCCCAGAACAAAAACGGCCAGAATCAGAGCAAAAACAGCAAATAATTTTTGCTGAAGCCAGGAAGTTAGCCGGTTTTGTCCTCGCCGCTGCGTATGTTTTGCGCAGCGGCGTTTTTTATGTCGTTTGGCCCGGTGTATCTGTAAAAATAACCGGGAATGCGTTTCATGGCGGCATGATAAGCCCATCCCACCATACAGCCGAGCGTTTTCGCCACGGGAAGTCTTTCGACACTCCGATAAAGATGCCAGGTACGTTTCATCGCTCTCCATTTGTTGGCGCTTAGGGATTGGGGTGTGATTCGATACAATGCCAAAACCTCATTTTGTCCCAGAAAGATCACGCCGTTTTTGAGCAGTTGAAGCCATGTACCCAAATCCTGTCCGCGGCGCACATTGGGCATCATCAACAGCTCCGGGTTGATCTGCCGCAGGTCTACCATAACGCCCACAGTTTGGATGATGGTGTTGTGCAGTAGCTGCTCATAGGTAATGGTGCAAGGCATATGTACGGTATTGAGCAAATTGTCCTGCACGTCCATGCGCCGGTAATCACAGCAGGTGAAAGCAGCTTGGTGTGTTTTCATAAAATCCATTTGTCTCTGGAGTTTTTTGGGGAGCCACAAATCGTCCGCATCCAGATAGGCAATATATCTACCTTTGGCCAATTTCAAACCGCAGTTTCTGGCAATGGCTGCACCGGAATTGCTGGGAAGGCGGATGGAGCGGATACGGTGGTCCTGTTTTTCCATCTGCGCAATGATAACAGGGCTTTGGTCACTGGAGCCGTCGTCAATCAGGATCAGTTCCCAGTTTTGATGGGTCTGCTGTAGGACGCTTTGGATGGTTTGCGACAGATATCGCTCACTGTTATACACCGGAGTGATGATGGATACAAGATCCGCTTCGGCGCTGCCCATATGTATCGCTCCTCCTTGTTGCAACTGATACCATGGGATCAGAAATAATAGAGTCCGTCATGTATGCATTTTGAGAACAGGTTTCTCTTTGCGGGTAAGGGAAACAAAGATGTTGATCCATCAAACGCCTTCCCTGGTGATCATCACCAGGACGGTTTGCAGGATCAATTTGATATCCAACCAGAAACTTCTCTGATGGATATACCGGATATCCAGCTCCACCCACTGATCAAAGGTGAGGTCGTTGCGTCTGGGGGAAACCTGCCAAAAACAGGTGAGTCCAGGCGTGACCTCCAGACGACTGCGCTGATAGGGGGTATACTGCGCCACCTCTCTGGGCAGCGGAGGGCGGGGCCCTACCAGAGACATATCTCCCTTGAGCACATTGAATAGCTGAGGCAGCTCATCCAGACTGGTTTTGCGCAGGAATTTTCCAATCTTCGTGATGCGTGGATCCTCCCGGATTTTAAATACCGGGCCGTCCATCTCATTTTGCTGTAAAAGGGAATCCAGCATTTGATCGGCATGGACCACCATGCTGCGAAATTTATAAAAACGGAACTCCTTGCCATATTTTCCACAGCGAGTGGAAACATAGAAAGGGCTGCCCGCCGGATCATCGATCCAAATCAAAAGAGCGATCAACAGAAAAAGAGGGGACAAAATTAGCAGCGCGCCTAAAGCAGCGCAGAAATCAAAAAGGCGTTTCACCGCCTCATACACCGGTTTGGACGGAGCGGTTATGGTCGGCTGTACCGATACAGGGTTCATAGAATTTTCTCTCCTTCAAAAAAACGGACAAAGTCCTATCGAATGTATCCATAGCCTTGTCATATATAGATGATTTTTGAGGGTTGTTTGGCTCAAATTGTGTCGCTGCCATAAAATATGTGAATGATTTGCAAAATAATTGTAACATAATGATAATTGTTTTGCAAGGAAAATGCGCCACAATCCCATACGGCGACAAAACTGGAAAGCTTTGGTGTGAATCGGTATGCGCCGAATGGACATACTTTTACCAGAACGTGCAATTACACAAAAGGGATGTGGTGCCGAGATGTATCTGAATAAAGTAGAGATCTGTGGGGTGGATACCGCAAAATTGCCAGTGCTGGGGGATAAGGAAAAGGAAGAACTGCTGATACGAATTCGTGAGGGGGATCAGCAGGCCAGACAAGAGATGATCAATGGGAATCTGCGTTTGGTTTTGAGCGTGGTACAAAAATTCACCAATCGCGGAGAAAATCTGGACGACCTGTTTCAGGTGGGATGTATTGGGCTCATCAAAGCCATCGATCACTTTGACCCCTCCATGAACGTCAAATTTTCTACCTACGGCGTGCCGATGATCATCGGGGAGATCCGCCGCTTCCTCAGGGACAACAACTCCATTCGTGTCTCCCGTTCCATGCGGGATACCGCTTATAAAGCCATGCAGATCCGGGAAAAGCTGGCCAACGAGAATATGCGGGAGCCTACCATTGAACAGATTGCGCAGGAGATGGGCCGTTCCCGGGAGGAGGTGGTGTTTGCGCTGGAAGCGATTGTGGAACCAGTTTCCCTGTATGAACCGGTCTATTCCGATGGCGGGGACACCATTTATGTGATGGATCAGATTGGGGACACCACGGACGACAGAAGCTGGTTGGAAGAGATTTCGCTGAAGGAATCCATCGAAAAACTTGGTGAGCGGGAAAAAAAGATTCTCTCCATGCGCTATATGATGGGAAAAACCCAGATGGAGGTGGCCAAAGAGATTGGTATATCTCAGGCGCAGGTAAGCCGGCTGGAGAAAAGCGCGCTGGACCGGATCAAAAAGCAGATATAAAAAAACAGCAGATACGGAAATATCGAAACCTGCTGTCAACGTCTGTTGATATGGATTAGGATTGTGCGGAACCGTCGGGGAAAAGGGTGGAGTCCTGCGTTTCATCGTCGTCCCCGTCATCCAGGATTTCTCCAACCCGCATTCTGCGGGAAAGTTTCATTTCCTCCACCTGATTGTGGATGAGTTCTTTGACGTCGCGGGGATTTTTGATATTTTTCAGACAGAGCTCAGGAGTTGATTTATCGGAAGTGATCAAGATCACACTGCCGACCCCAAAGATGCGTTGCCCCAGCGAGATGCGCATACTGATATCCCGCACCCGATAAAGCAGCAGTTCATCCAGATTCAGGTTGAACAATCCAGTTTCCAGAAAAATGCGATCCTCAGAGAGAGCGTATCTGGTAAAACTGATGGGAAGGCCGAAATAGCGTTTTCGATCTTTCCAGATATACTTCATAGCCATCCTCCTCTCTTGGTTTTTCTTATTGTAGCATTTTTTTCACGAAAAGACAATGTAAAAAGAAGGAATCTCCCCAGAGCTTTGTGCATAGATATGATACGGCGAGACCAATCCCGGATCCTGTAGGAGGTGGGTGGCAAATGGGTCAGCAAGGCGTTCAAGAAATTCGCTGTCGGGCGACGGAACTGCGGTACAAGGACGTGATCAGTGTGGAGGATGGTTCCCGGCTGGGATATGTCTCCGATATCGAAATTGATACCTGCACCGCCTGCGTTTTGGCCATTGTGATTGCAGGCCGCAGCCATTTTTGGGGATGGTTTGGCAAGTGTGAGGAGTATGTTGTTGCATGGAAGGACATTGTGATCATTGGAGAGGACGCCATATTGGTACGTTTTTGCCGTCCCTATGACGCCAAGGTGCGCAAAACATTGTTTGAGAATCTTTTTCAATAGTATTTTTACACGAGAACAGACAATTTTAGATGGTATGATAAAAATGAAAAAAGTGGTTGACTCTGCTGGAAAACCCTGCTATACTGGGTACACAGTCAAGCGGGTTTAGCTCATCTGGTAGAGCGCCACCTTGCCAAGGTGGAGGTAGCGAGTTCGAGCCTCGTAACCCGCTCCAAATGGAAAGCACTCTGTAAGTTGCAGAGTGCTTTTTTGTTTTCAAAGGATCAGGGGGATGAAGATGAAAAGTTATACTGAAATTGTAGTGCGCTATGCAGAGACCGATCAGATGGGGGTAGTGCATCACGCAGTGTATCCCGTATGGTTTGAGGCGGCACGCACCGATTTTTCCGCAAAGATGGGGATAACCTATCCCCAGATGGAAGAAATGGGGATTATGCTTCCGGTGGTGGAGCTGCAGGTGCATTATTTGGGATCGGCCAGATACGGCGAGACGGTACAGGTGGAAACCTGTGTTCAGCGCCTGACGTCCGCGCGGGTGGAATTTGCTTACCGAGTATTGGACCAACAGCAAAGGGTAATTACCACTGGAAAAACTGTCCACGCTTGGGTTGGAAAGGATATGCGGCCTATGGGGCTGCGAAAACATTTCCCTCAAATCTATGAAAAGATGTTGGAAGCAATGGAACCTGAGTCCCAACAGCCTGGCAAGTGAATGAATCTGTATTGCGTGTCTCAGTAAAATCGTGTATAATAGATGAAAATAGTCGCATTTGAAGCGAACAAGAGAGGATGTATCAAAATGAAATATCAGTATAAAACCAAAGGGGTTTGTTCTCGTGCGATGGAAGTAGAGATTGATGATAACGGAATCATCACCAACGCTACCATCATCGGCGGATGCCAGGGAAATACCACCGGCGTTGCCGCTTTGGTCAAGGGATACAAAGCAACCGAGGCTATCTCCCGTTTGAAAGGAATTCAGTGTGGAGCAAGAGGCACTTCCTGCCCGGATCAGTTGGCGACCTGTCTGGAACAGGCTCTCGCCGCAAGCAAAGCCTAACCGTTTGGCGCCTTGAGAGACAAAAAGGCCGCCGGTCGGTTTGGCGGCGGATGCAGCGGCAGGATACCGCAGCTTTTTGGCGTACCAAGGAGGACACAGTATGAATCCATTGTATTTGACGATTGCCGGTCTGTTGTTTTTACTTTTTTGGATGGGTGTGGATTTTTATCCATTGAAACGGCCTCTGCTTGCCGGAAAGATGATGTTTTTCACCGGTGAGGACGAGGATATTCGTATTGCCGGAGCATCCCAGGGCAATGGGAAGGATGCCGGTGCCGATGAACGCTCTGCAACCGATTTTTTCCGTCAGCATACTGTGGGAAATATCCAGACGGCGATACAGTTGGGGAATTGTCTGGCACGGTTGTTCTGCGGGAGATATCGTCAACTGGAGCAAACGCTTCCGCAGCAGTTGGCGCAGCAGCTGGCTGTGCTGGATTCCTACGTGGTAAACCGTGTCATCCAAAATTTGCCCAATTCGCTGATCGCCCAGACGGTGCTCAGTAACTTTTATAATGTGGTTTGTCAGGACAGCGAGGTCCTGTATCAGGCGGTACGGGATCCGGTTTCTTTTTCCCTGTATCTGCTTCGGGACCGGCGCACTCCGCCTACCGAGAGTTATGGAGAGGTGTTTGCCTCTCTGTGCGGGTGTCCCCAGCGCCAGGAGATCGTCTTGATGGCCGATGAGGAATACCGCAGCTTCTATGAACAGTGTGAGCTTTTGGTATCCGGCTTTTCCTTCCGGGAAAATGTGTAACCATCTTTCCGGGACGGAGGAACCATTCTGCCAATCGCTCCTCTTAGAGCGGGTGTTGCAACTGAGCTGAGAGCCGGTTTTGTCAGCGCATCGTATGCTTTCTGTAAGTAACGCAATAGCCTATGTATCAAAAACCTGATGGCTTTGGATACATAGGCTATTTTCATCGGGATAGGCTGGCGATTTTGGTATCCCTCTCAGCGGAGGGCCGAGAGGGATGAAAATAGGGAATGTAAGAAATTAGCAGCCGCAGTCGTTGGAACAGCCACAGCTGTTGCCACAACCGGAATTGTTGCCGCAGCAGCAGAGAATCAAGATGATCAGGATGATGATGCCGCAGCTGTTGTTGGAACCAAACAGATTGTTACACATATCGGTTACCTCCTCAAATCTCTGTGTTCGGTGAGGCCAGCGGCCTCACCGAACGTTACAAATGTTTCTTTGGGCGCTTAGTTGCAGCAGCCGCAGCTGTTGTTGTTTGAGCTGTTGCCGTAGCCCCAACCGTCTCCGCAGAAAAGCAGGATCAGGATAATCAGAATGATGATGCCGCAGCTGTTGGAAGAGCCAAACCAGTTGTTACACATAAGAGAAACCTCCTTAAAAGTGGATTCAACACATGGTATGCCACCGGGCAAAAATCGGTGAATACCATTTTGCGGTGGAGAAGCCAGCATAATCCTGTTTTTGCTGCCCATATTATTAAAGTGCGAATAACCGGTGGAAAGGGTGAGGGAGAAATGTATAAATTCCCCGGGTTTACGCCGAAAGCCAACAGCGCCATCAATCATGCGCTGATACAGGCGTCCCTATTGGGACACACCTATGTGGGCAGCGAGCATCTTCTGTTGGGACTGCTGCGGGAAAACAGCGGCGTCGCCTATGTGGTATTGACCCAGAAAAATATCAGCTGTGACAGTGTCATACAGCTGATGGTGCGAACCATCGGCAAAGGGATGGAGACGGATTTGACGCTGGAGGATCTGACCGAGCGCAGCCGGCATATTATTGAATGTGCTCCGGAGCAGGCCCGAATGATGGATCAGATGACGGTGGGCACAGAACATCTGCTGATGGCCATGCTGCGGGAGAACGACTGTTATGCGGTGCGCTTTTTGAACGAGCTGCACGTCAATCATGAGCAGCTGTATCGTTTCCTCACCGAGGCGTTAGACAGTGAGGTAAAGGAGAATCGGGTGCCTGCCAGCAATACGGCTGTTGGAACTGGAAAGGGGAGAAGAACCTTGTCGAAGACGGTGCGGCCCGCCACCAAAACCCCGCTGCTGGACAAATACAGCCGTGATTTGACCTGGATGGCCCAGGAAGGGCAGCTGGACCCGGTGATAGGGCGGGATCGAGAGCTGGAACGGGTGGTACAGATCCTGTCCCGGCGCAGCAAAAACAATCCCTGTCTCATCGGGGAGGCGGGAGTCGGAAAGACCGCCATCGCGGAGGGGTTGGCCCAGCTTCTGGTCTGCGGGGAGGTGCCGGAATGTTTGCAGGCAAAGCGGCTGGTGTCGCTGGATCTTACCTGTATGGTAGCCGGAACCAAGTACCGAGGGGAGTTTGAGGAACGGGTTAAGGCGACATTGGAGGAGGTTGCAAATGCCGGTAATGTGATCTTGTTTGTGGATGAGGTGCATACCATCATCGGGATTGGTGCGGCGGAAGGGGCCATCGATGCCGCCAACATCCTCAAGCCTCAGCTGGCACGAGGGGAGCTTCAGCTCATCGGGGCCACCACCATTGAGGAGTATCGAAAATCGGTGGAGAAGGACGCGGCGCTGGAGCGGCGTTTTCAGACGGTGTTGGTGGAAGAACCAACCCAGGAGGTTTCCATACAGATTTTGATGGGCCTAAAAGACCGGTATGAAAAGCATCATCATGTAGTGATTTCCCAGCAGGCGGTGGAGGCAGCGGTAAAGCTCTCCGCACGATATTTGCCGGAGCGTTTTCTGCCGGACAAAGCGGTGGATCTGATGGATGAAGCGGCTTCTCGGGTACGCATCTCCACCTTTTCCGCTCCCAAAAGCCTTCGGGAGAAGGAGGAACAGCTTCGGGCCATCAAGCAGGAAAAGGAAAACGCCGTCAATAACCAGAGCTTTGAGCTGGCAGCCCATATCCGGGATCAGGAAAAGGAATTGCAGCGTCAGGTACAGCAGCTGAAAAATCTTCAGGACGCCAAAGAACTGCGGCTGCGCCGGGAGGTGACGGCGGAGGATATTGCTAAGGTGGTTTCCTCCATGACTGGCATTGATACCTCAACCTTGACCCGGGAACAGAGCCAGCAGCTGTTACAGCTGGAGGAGACACTGGAACGCCGGGTGGTGGGACAGCGGGAGGCAATCCACGCGGTATCCGGAGCCATCCGGCGCAATCGGGTGGGATTGGGAGATCCCGGCAGACCGGTGGGATCATTTATCTTTCTCGGCCCCACCGGAGTGGGGAAAACAGAGTTGTGCAAGGCGTTGGCGGCCCATCTGTTTCAGGATGAGAAGGCCATCGTCCGGCTGGATATGTCGGAATATATGGAGAAGCATTCGGTTTCCCGGCTGATCGGCCCGCCTCCCGGTTATGTGGGATATGGGGAGGGAGGCCAGCTGACCGAGGCGGTGCGCCGGCATCCCTACAGCCTGGTACTGCTGGATGAGATTGAGAAAGCCCATCCCGATATCTTCAATCTGTTGCTACAGATTTTGGAGGATGGCGTGCTCACCGACAGCCAAGGACGCAAGGTCAGCTTCAAAAACACCTTGATCATCATGACCTCCAACCTGGGCGCCCGCTACCTCACCGAGTCCAAACAGCTGGGCTTTCTCTCTGCTGAGAGCGGGCAGGAGACGGTACGTCAGCAGGTGATGGCGGAACTGCGCAGCGCCTTCCGCCCGGAATTTCTCAACCGTATTGACGAAACCATCCTGTTCCACCGCCTGACCAAACAGGATGTCTGTCAGATTGCATCCCAGCTTCTTTTCCGCTTACGGGGGCGGCTGTCGGAGCTGAATATTGGGATTACCTTCAGCCAGGACGCTGTAACCCAACTGGCACAGCTGGGTTACGATCCCGCCTACGGCGCCCGACCGCTGCGCCGGGTGATCCGCAGCCGGGTGGAGGACCCGTTGGCGGAACAGATTCTCTCCCATCAGCTGGTGCCGGGGGATTCGGTAGAGCTGCGATATCTGGGGGAAGAAAAGGGGTTCACCTTTTTGAAGGGCTGAGAAAAAGAAATGCCTCGATTCGTTTTCCGCGAACCGAGGCATTTTTTAGTTGAATGATACTTACAGCAGTGGGACACCGGCTTGTTTGCATTTGGTGCGGGTTTCCTCCCCCCAGATGGAGGCCTGCACCTCGCCGATATGGGCTTTGCCCAACAGCAGCATACACAGCCGGCTCTGGCCGATGCCACCGCCCATGGTCAGCGGCAGGGTGCCGTCCAGCACCATCTGATGGAAAGGGAATTTCCGGCGGTTATCACAGCCGGCGATGGTCAGCTGGCGGTCCATCGCCTCACGGTCCACCCGGATTCCCATGCTGGAGATTTCCAGCGCACACTGCAACGGCTCATGCCAGAACAGGATATCTCCGTTGAGGGACCAGTCGTCGTAATCAGGGGCGCGCCCGTCGTGGGGCTTGCCGCTTTTGAGGGCGCCGCCGATCTGGGAGAGGAATACGGTTTTGTGCTCTTTGACAAAGACGTTCTCCCGCTCCTTGGGGGTTAGATCCGGGTAGAGATCTTCCAACTGCTGGGCGGTGATGAAGGTGATTTTGGGACAGAGGGTGGTGGTAACCACAGGATAATGCTCCTTTACCTGCTGAAGGGTGCGCAGGATACACCCTACAATCTCGCTCACCGTGGCCCGCAGGGTGACCTCGTTGCGGGTGCCATCTACCAAAACCTTTTCCCAATCCCACTGGTCCACATACACCGAGTGCAGGTTATCCAGATCCTCATCCCGGCGAATGGCGTTCATATCGGTATAGATGCCTTTTCCGGGATAGAAATCATACTGCCAAAGGGCCATCCGCTTCCATTTGGCTAGGGAATGCACTACCTGTGCCTGACAGTGGGCTGCTGGAATGTCAAACTGGACGGGACGTTCCACCCCGTTAAGATCGTCGTTGAGGCCGCTTTCGGCGGTGACAAACAGCGGCGCGGTGGCGCGCACCAGGTTCAGTGCGGCGCGAATCTCATCCTGAAAGGTGTGTTTGATGATGTCGATGGCCTTTTGGGTCTGATAGAGATTGAGTTGCGGCAGATATCCCTCGGGGATAAAGACGGTTTCGGTCATGTTACATATACTCCATTCGTTTCGTTGTATGGCCGCCATTGCCGGTATTTCATCAAAAAGGCCGCCGCACGCCTTTGAGTGCAGCGGCCATGGAAAACGGATGCGGTAAAAGGTTCGGGATTAGGTGATATCGGGGCAGCTCATTACAACCATCTCGTCGTTGGAACGCTTGGAGATGGCCTTGCAGGCGGTGAACTCCACATTCTCGGATTTGCCCACCCGGAATGCGGAACCGATATGGTTGTTGACCGAAACCCGATTGAAGGAGAAGTTGCTGACGTTGTTGCAGTAGAAGCCTTCCGCGGCCACCGGTTTGATGTTGGCCATCATATCGGGTTCACCGGGCTCCAGCGCCTCCATCATGGTGATGGAGATGTTGTCCAGAGAAACATCGTCCACAAACATCTCGGCCAGACCATAGAAGAAGCCGGCGGAAGCGCGCACGTTGGTGGCGATGATGTTGGAGAATTTCAGATGGCGGATGGCAGGGGTAATGTCGGAGATGGGGTAGGGATTCTTGTCCCAGACCAGCTTCTCATCGCCCTTGGGTCCGCAGAAATAGTAGAGGTTGGCGATAAAGGGACAGAGCACGCCGTCCATCATAATGTTGTCCACCAGCAGATTCTCGATGACGCCGCCACGGCCGCGACGGCTCTTGAGCCGGATGCCACGGTCGGTATCCTGGAACACGCAGTTGGAGACGGTGACGTTGCGGATGCTGCCACTCATCTCGGAGCCCAGCACCACACCACCGTGGCCATGTACCATAACGCAGTTGGTGATGGTGATATTCTCGGTAGAGATATCCTCCTTGGCGTCCTCGGTACCGGCTTTGATGGCGATGCAGTCATCGCCCACATCGATGTGGCAGTTGGAGATATGCATATTCTTACAGCTGTCGGGATCGATGCCGTCGGTGTTGGGGGAATCAGCGGGGTTCTGGATGGTTACCCCTTCCACATGGACGTTGGTGCAGCGGATGGGATTGATGGTCCAGGAGGGGGACTGAGTGATATGGACCTTCTCAATATACACGTCCTCGCAGTTGTCAAAGCTGATGAATTTGGGGCGGGGATACTGGATATGGGGCTTGGGGAAATCCTTGTAGGCCCGATCCTGTTTGAGGATATCCCACCAGAATTTGCCCTGGCCGTCCAGCGTGCCGCGGCCGGTGACAGAGATGTTGCGGCAGTTTTCCGCATAGATGCAGGACATATGTACCAGCCGGTCTACACCCTCCCAGCGGGACATGACAGGAGGATATTCCTCCATATTGGTGGAGAACAGCAGTTTTGCGCCGGCTTCCAGATGCAGCTCCATGTTGTCATAAAGCTGGATGGCGCCGGTGAGGAAGGTACCCACCGGGACATAGATCATACCGCCGCCGGCTTTTTTGCAGGCAGCAATGGCATCAGCGATTGCCTTGGTGCAGCTGGTGACGCCGTCGCCCACCGCGCCAAAATCGGTGATATCAAAAACAAAGGAAGACATCAAGGACAGCTCCTTTCCAAAAATAACATCGTTCCGGGGTTGTACCGATTGGCACAAAGCACCGGAAAGAAATGGTCTATCTTTAGAATAGTGGAGAGCGGGAGGGATGTCAATTATTTGTGCAAATTTTTGTTCCTTTTATGCAGAAAGAAGCGATTCTTACACTGAAAATTTAGACAAAAATTTGAACGTTGGCCGTAGAATTGGCAAGAGGAAGCTTTGTGATTTTGGGTGGAGCAGACACAGGAGGAACTGTCCGGCGAGTTTGCTTTTTTGTGAGGATTTTTCTAGGTTTGGAATGATGGTTTATTTCGCGGTGTAGGCGAAAGATAACGGCGCAGTTTGTAAAACCGCAGTTCAAAACCTTTGCCTCTGCTGTAAATTAGGGCTTGACCATTTTTGTGTCCAGCCGTACAATGGAGCTAAACCATTTTACCTCCCCCTTTGGATGTTGTAGCCCCTTTCTGTGCTGGAAACCGGAGCGCTGAGATGTCAAAGGGGGATTGTTCGCCTTTTTGCATACAGGGACAAAAGATAGGAGCTGGACAGATGGGTACAGGCAGAAAATCCACAATGCTTTCGGTAATTTGGGAAAACTATCGCTTCTTTGTTGGCCGGATTTGGGGGATATCCCACTCCCGCGTGCTGTGCCATCTGGGATTGTCGGCGCTGCGGGCGCTCAGCGAATATCTGGGCGGGGTGTGGCTGCTGCGGGAGATCGTGGAGATGCTGGCCATCCCTCAGACCCCTTTTTCCGATTATGTTGTCCTTGTGGGTGGGGTTTTGCTGGTACAACTGGTACACGCCCTCTACCGCAGCTGGTACAGCAGCGTTGGCGGCAAAATCTTTGGGGAACGGGTCATCGCAGGGCTTCGGGAGGAGATGTTCCAAAAAGCCGTCTCCATGGATTATGGCAGCTATGAGGATACGGAGTTTTATGACCGTTTTCAGCGGGCGGGGAAGGATCTGGGTAAGCTGGTGGATCAGGTGATGTCCAACCTCTCTCAGTTTGTCTCCTGCTTTCTTACCATGGGTGCGGTACTGGTGCTGCTCACCGAGAGCGATCCGGGCACGCTGTGTTTTCTCATCTGTCCGCTGATCGCGGTCAAATTTTTTGAGAAGAGCGGGACACTGTTCTATGAGCGGCGCCGGGAGATGACCACGCCCCAGCGGCGGGGCGAAGCGATCCGGCGGGTGATCTTCTCCCGGGAGGCGGCCATGGATATCCGCACAACCCGTCTTTTTTCGGTGCTTCAGATGCAGATGGAGCAGGCGTTGGGGCAGCTTCAGCAGATTACCCGGAAATTTGCAAAGCCCATTGCTCGGTATAATACATGGGGCAATTTTTTCTATGTGGATCTGCCGATGATCGGCGGAATTCTCTATGCGATGGTGCGATTGGTGGTTACCAAAAGCATTGGTATTGCGGATTTTTCTGTGCTTGCCAGCGCGGTGGTTTCCGTCTGTACCAGGCTGAGCAAAATTTTGACTGCAACCCAGACGGCTCATCGCTTTGCACTGCAAATCCAGGATTATCGGGAGTTTATCCAGCGGCCTATCACCATACGGAGCGGGTTTCGCAGCTGTGAGCGGATCGATTCCATTGAGTTTCGCCATGTATCCTTTGTCTATCCCAACGGCAAACAGGCGCTCAACGATTGCTGCATCACCCTAAAGCGGGGGGAGAGCGCTGCGCTGGTGGGGCTCAACGGTGCGGGAAAATCTACACTGATCAAACTGCTGCTTCGCTTTTATGATCCTTCGGAGGGTGAAATCCTGGTAAATGGGTATCCCTTGCCGGAGTATCGTCTGAAACCATATCGGGACGCCTTCGCCTGCGCGCTGCAGGAGTGCCCGCTGTTCTCCTTGCCCATCGTTAACAACGTGGGGGATGGGCCGGTGGACGACTCAGACGCCCCAGTGTTGCAGCAGGCGCTGATCCAGGCTGGCATCTGGCCCAGAATCTCCCCGCTGCCCATGGGGATGTACACGCCGCTGGGAAAGGTCTTTTCCCAGGAGGGGGTGGAGCTGTCCGGCGGTCAGCGGCAGAAGCTGGCCATTGCAAGGGTGATCGCCAAATGTCTCAGGCAGCAGGCGTCGGGACTGATTTTGGATGAACCCACCTCGGCGCTGGACCCGGAGGCGGAATACGAGGCCTTCCACACCCTGATGGATGCGGGAGGAGACAAGGTGATGCTGTTTATCACCCACCGCCTTTCCAGCACCATCCATGCCAAGGTGATCTATCTTTTGCAGGATGGCCATGTGATCGAGTCCGGCAGCCATCAACAGCTAATGCAGCGCGGCGGAGTGTATGCCCAGCTGTTTCTGGTGCAGGCCAACCACTACCGGGAAGGGAGGTAACACCGTTATGAAAGGAAAAAATCATCAGCACACCCTGAAAAAAAGCTTCCAAATTCTTTGGATCATCTGGAAAAATACTCCCTTGCTGCTGCTTGGCCGGCTGCTGCTGACCGTCTGTTCGACACTGCTGACCCCGCTTTCCTCGGTGGTGCTGCTGCGGTATGTGATTGACGCGGTTTCCTCCCAGCAGGGTACCGGCAGGATATTGTTTGCCACAGGGCTTTTTGCGGTGTTTGCCGTGGGGGTGGGGCTGTGTAACCAGCTGTTTGACAACGGTTATGCGCCCAATATGCAGGAAAAGTTTTGTCATCGGCTGCGGACAGAACTCTATTCCAAAGCGGCGCAGGTGGATTTGAGCTGTTATGACGATCCCGCCTACTACGACTCCCTGATGCTTTCGGTTTCTTCGTTGGAGGAACGTTTTCTCACTGTGCTGGACGTTGCGGCGGCAGCAATCGGACAGCTGGCTAACCTCTTGTGTGTCGCCACCGTTTTGTTTTCTGTTGATCTCTCTATCGGTCTGGTTGTTTTTCTGACGCTGCTCATCAACCTGACCCTTTCCCGCAAGATTGCCCAGGTCAGCCAGCGCCGTACCAAAGAACTGGTTCCCCTCAATAGAAAGGAGAGGTATATCACCGACTGTTTCCGTCTGGGGGAATATGCCGGGGAGATGCGTCTGGGAGGGATTGCGGCACATCTGCAAAAATTGTACCTCGAAAACAGCGCGGAGGCTGTCGCCGTTCATAAAAAACACGGAGGCACTTTGTGGAGACTTGGATTTTTGCAGGAAACCTTTGGAAGCCTGGTACTGATTCACGGAGTTTTGCTGCTGTATTTAATCTATCGCTGTGTGGTTTTGCACACCATCACCATCGGCGATTTTGCAGCGGTATTTAACGGAGTATCGATGATGCTGGAGGCGCTGCTGATGATCTCCGGAAACCATCTGGCGGTTTTGCGGGAGAATGCCCAGTATTACGATGCCTATGAATCTTTCCTTTCGGTCAAACCACAGATTGCCTCGTCTCCAACAGCGGGGGAGGTGAAAATTCCACAGGAAATCCGTTTTTCCCATGTATCCTTTTCCTACGACGGCAAGACGGAGGTACTGCGCGATGTGAGCTTTTGCTGGCGCAGAGGGGAGCGGCTGGTCCTGGCCGGATATAACGGTTCCGGCAAATCCACTCTGATTAAATTGTTGATGCGCTTTTATGATCCCACGGAGGGCTGTATCACCGCCGATGGAACGGATATCCGGGAGTTGTCGCTGGAACAGTGGCGCAGGTGTTTCGTCACCGTTTTTCAGGACTGTCAGCTTTATGCCGCAAAGCTGGGGGAAAACATCGCCATGGACACCCAGTACGATGGGCAGCAGGTTTTACAAAGCTTGCAGCAAAGCGGTTTTCTCGATTCTTACCGCTGGAATGGGGATAGAAAAGAGCTGGTGGAGCGGGAAATCGGCAGCGAATTTGGCAATGGGCTTCGGATGTCTGTGGGACAGCGGCAGCAGGCAGCGCTGGGACGGGTTTACTATTATCCTGACCGGTTTGCCGTTTTGGATGAACCTTCCGCTGCGCTGGACCCCATGCTGGAAGAACAGATGAACCACCGGCTGCTTTCCGATAGTTTGGCCAAAAATCGCGGCGTGCTGGTGGTATCCCACCGCCTTTCCAGCGCAATTCGCGCGGATCGGGTGCTGGTATTGGAGAATGGGGTTTTGGTGGAGGAGGGTAGTCACAGCGCCCTGATGGAGAGACAGGGGGTTTACGCCCGGCTCTTTGAAAAACAGGCCAAGGAATATATGGAGTTGTCACAGTGCTGAGAACCTTTATCCCCAAAATGGGGATAGGAAGGGCACGGGCCGCCGTCAGGTAAAGACGGCGGCCCATATTTTTTTGATCTACCAGCATTTCCCACCAGCAACGGATTCTCGGCGGAAACCACCGGACAATGTCCCAACAAAAATATTCACAAAACATGAAATTACATATTGACTTTCTCAATATGAGGTGATAGAATATAGAAAACAAACATATGTTCTTTTTAGGAGGGGTATTATGGAGCAACAGATGGATACCATTCAGATGATGGTGGAAAAGGAACAGTTGACGCTGGAGAGCGGCGGTTTTCTGGCCTCCGGCGGCGGTGGATGCTGGCGGGTGGCGTTTCGCTTTTGCGGGACCGACTGGCAGGGAATGACCAAGACGGCGGTATTTACCCAGAATACCGGGGAGGGGAGACAGACGGTGCATCTGCTGCTGGATGAACAGGATGGCTGTATGTTCCCCTCCCAGATGCTTCAGCAGCCGCTGCCGGTGTATGCGGGGGTATTCGGGATTGGGGGAGAGCGGATTCGTTTGGCCACCAATTTTGTGCGGGTGGAGGTGCGTCCCGGCTGCTATGGCCAGGATTTGGAACCGGAACCGCTGCCGGATGTATACCAGCAGGTGATCGCCAAGCTTCAGCAGGTGCTGGAAGGTTCCAGGGCGGTGCTGGAGCAGGCGGAGCAGTCGGTGGCCAAGGTGGAGGGGCGTGTGGACGCCATGCTGGGGGATCAGCCGCTGGCCAATATGGCGGAGATTTTGGATCTGCGGATGGGTTCGGACGGCACCCTTTACCCCGCCGCCGGGGAGGCGGTGCGAAGCCAGATCAAGGCGCTGGAGGACGAGAAACTTTCCAAAAATTCGCCCGGTTCCATCGGGTACGCTATGCTGAGCCAGGAGGTTCGCGAACAGCTCACCGGAGGCAATACCGCCGTGGTGGGAAAGGAGAGCGTTCTGGCGGAAAACCTCACCGACGGGGCGGTGACGGCGGCCAAAGCCGCATTCTTCCAGCGTGTGGCAGGTAAAATAGATCCGCAGACAAACCTCTTTGACGGCACTTTCCGGCGTATCTATCTGGCAGGTACCACCGGTTCTCTGATGCTTTCCGGCAATGAAAACGCAAAGTTGGCGGTGGTGGAGGTTCAGCCCAATACCTCCTATTCCATCTCCCTAAATCTGCACACCACCCTGAAGGTGGGGTCCTCCGACCGGCAGTTGGCAGACGGGGAGATGATCGACGGCGGCGTCAATGTATCTATGGGCACCGATGCCAACCAGACGCTGCGCACCACCGGCCCCAATGACCGGTATCTGTATATTTCGGTGACCAATCCCTCCACCGATCACTATGACGACAGCGAGATCTATCTCAAGGTGATTGCCTCGGACAAAATTGTGATGCCGCAAACGGGGGAGACCTATGGGGCCTTTCGATATGTTCCGGTAGGGGTGGAGCTTTACAGCAAAGATCAGGTGGATCAGATGATCAGCGCCATTCAAAATCACCATCTGTTGCAGGTGGAAAAGAGTGGAACCGATCTGTACATCCGGGTTCCCTGCACAACGCCGGGACGCTATGTGGAGCATTACTATAAAAGAGTAGACTCGGATAAAATCCATATGCATCAGTGGCGGGTGCAGACCACCAACATTGTGGATGAAAACGGCGTGCTGCTGCACGATCTGGATGTCCAGACCGAATGGGAGGGCACCCTTTTGGAAAAAGGCGCTTCCGATTATATCGGCGGATATCACGGAGATGAGGTAAATACCGGCATCTCGGTGATGTTGGACGGCCGCCTGGTGAATTTGGAGGGGGAAGACTTTGTGCAGCGATGCGAGGAGGTGCGCATTGTGAATCTTTCTCAGCTCAACCGCGCCGATACGCCGGATCTGCCGCTTTTTCAGCGGGTAAAGGAGCAGACCTGGAACGCTTACGCCTACCGAATCCATAACCAGTGGAAAGCCTTGCAGACGGTGGAACTTCAGGAAGCCAAGCTTTGCTGTATCTCCTGCAACTACAGCGATTCCAATGGGATGCCGCTGGTGCGCTATGCCAGAAAGAACGACGATTACGCAGTGCTGGATATGTCGGAACCTTTCAGCGGTTTTGGTGGGGTGGATATCACACAGATGGAGCTCTGGGCTCAGCCGCAGCAGAGCGGGCTTTATCTCTCCATCCAGGTGGGCGCCTCCAGTTACCCCAACCGGCATCAGTTTATCACCGATTTTCGGGATCAAAACCGTTGTAAGGTGTACTTTGATGTCACCGGCAGCCATATCATGCAGCCCGGAGAGCTGTTGGAAAGCGATGCGACGATCCGTGTGAATTATTAAGCTAGAAACCTGCCCGACCCAAACGGCGCAGGCTGTCCAAAGTGATCTTTACAGGAGATCCGGGGCCTTTGGGAGCTGTGATGGCTCCAAAAGGCCCCGGATTTTGTTGCGGTTAGAAAAAAATAGGATGGAAGGTGTTCTGCGACTGGATGGGTTACTGAGAAGAACCAGATGATTTCCCTGCGGAGCTTTTAAATAAACAAACACGCTCAAAAGAATACCAGCAAACTACGTTTTCATTTTGTGTTTCCCTTCGTGGAATGGGGGGATTCTCCCATCAGCAGACGATAGGCGCGGAGGATACCGGTGATATAGATCAGTGGAAACAGTCCGACACCTGTCACCGCCATACCGGCGGCCAGCATGGCGGTATCTCCGAAGAGCTGTATTTCAGGGGAGAAAAGCGGGAAAAATAGAAGCCCCAGACCGATGAGTATACCGCCCAACCATCGTACCGGTGAAAGCCTCTTTTTCTGCTGCAGGTAAGTTTCTCGGAGATCTTGCTGTACCGTTTGATCCAACAACAGCGGTTCTTTCCAGATTTTTGAATAGGGACGCTCTGCCATCCAGACGTAAAGCAACAGAATACCTCCCCCAATGAGAAGCAGCGTAAACAGCGGCGTTACCATGGCAAAGGGAAGCAGCACGGCGCCAAATCCCCAGCACCATATCGCCGCCACAGCCGAGATGCGCAGGTATCTGTTTCTTTGATGGTCAAGAAACCCTTTTGCCATTTCCTGACTGATATAGACGCCTGGTTCTTCGTCCCGGGCGTCGGAACGATTCTCCTCGTTGAGCAGATAATCCAGTGTCACATGAAAGAGCTTTCCCATACGGATGATCTTTTCTGTCTCCGGGTAACCGTTGTCGGTCTCCCATTTGCTGACGGCTTGCCGTGAAACACCCAACTGATGGGCCAGTTCCTCTTGAGACATTCCAGATTTTTTCCTAAGCAGTTGCATTTTTTCTCCAAAGGTCATAGAACATCCTCCTTTCGTCATCAGTTTACCGATTTTTCGATGGAATGTCCAACAAAATACGGTTGCACCGGCGCAACAATGGGTTGCTTTTACCCAAAAGACTGTTGCCAGCGCCATAGACGACGAAAAGCCGCCGTTTTTTCAACGGCGGCTTTTCAATAAAAACCATAGATCTATTTGACAAAGCTTGTGCTAAGTTCCGAAATGCCGTAAACTATCGTCGGCAGAGGGGCGAGGGGACTGAGACTGAGATAGAATGATGGGATCGGAGGATTCCGCATAGAATTTCCGCTTATAACTGTACATCCGGGCGTCCATGGTTTGCAGAAATCGATCGATACAGTGGGGACAAGGATTTAGGATAGCGCCGCCCATCGAGAGGCTAAGCCGGTATGGCCGCTCGTTCTTCTGATTTTCCTCTTCCACGCGCTGATGAATTTTTTCCATAACCTGCTCAATCTCATGTTGGGAACGGACGTTGCAAATCATAATAAACTCATCGCCGCCATAGCGCACTACAAACTGGTTCTCCTGTGCCACATCCATCAGGCATTTGGCGACCAGCTGCAGTGCAATATCTCCTTCCGAATGGCCAAAATTGTCGTTGATGGATTTGAAAAGATTGATGTCTATCATAATTCCGGCAATCTTTGTGTTGGAGGTTGGCTTTTGGGAAACATAATTGAGATAACGAATTAGGTATTCCCGATTATAAAGTTTGGTCAGAGAATCCAGCAGAAAGATTTCATTTTGCAGGTTGATGTACAGCGACACCAGACCAAAAGCGACCGAAACCCAGATCAGCGCAATACCGTAAAAGAACATCTGCAAAAGGCTTCCGATGAGAACCGGACTGAGAAATACCATCATGGGCATAAAAAGATATTTACCCAATTTTTTTCGGTAGACAAACACCATGATAGCGCCGATGGCAAGATAGATATAAGTAAATAGATACACCAGATAGGTATATGGAGTGCGGGTATAGACATTCTCCTGAGAAACGGTATAAAAAATATCTATCCCCCATATATTCAGTACCGTCAGTGCAACAATGCAGACGGCAGGAATCGATACAAAAGGATATATTTTATACAGGCGACGCAGTTGTCCGAAAAGTTTAAAATCCACGTAAATGGTCCATAAAAAGGAGAAGCTGATATCCAAGATAAACAGAGACCCATTAAGAATCCGGTTCAGGACAGGGCCAAACGTCCAAGCAGTCCTATCCACCAAAAAAGAAGCGGTTTCTAGGATACAGAGAATCAGCGTGGTGTGGCACATCATGAAAAATATTTTCTCGTCCAAAAATACACTGCGGGTATTTTTGCGGTTGCTTAGCAGCAGTGTAAGCATCAGTGCGGCGCCCAGCCCGTTGGAGATCAGCACAGCGGACAAGTTGATCAAGACGGTATCACTCTTTCCATGTAAAGTATCAGATTGTATCCCGCATATTCTGGCGGAATCCAGTTTCGCTAAAAGCAAAATCAAATCGCAATCATTAAATGCAGCAATCAGATTTGGGTTTTTGAGACGTTAGTAGAAATCTGTCCGGATTACGGCGAATACCGTTGCCGCGAAGATAGGATAATGGGATTGGCGTCCGGGCGTGGGCAGTACAAATCTGGTTTTTACAATTCAGGGATTTGCCGTATTTGAAAAGTGGAAAAACGATCTGACAACTTGTCAGATCGTTTTTCCGCAAAAACAGGAATTAGTTTTGGGAATCGCTGTCCTCTTCCTCATCCTCGGTATTCGGCAACAACTGTTGATCGCTGAAAATAGATTCCTCTTCCTCATCGCGGCGGTTGGGATCTTCCTCCGGGTGCGCAGCGTAGTAAGGATCTATAATATATTTTTGTAGATACTGAAAAGAGTTGAAGCTGGTGATCATGGAAATGGTAGAAAAGCCGATGGGAACGATAAAGATCAGCGAATAGGGGAAAAACCAGAGACAGAGCCCCACGATAATTCCGGAGAAAAAGACAGTACAGATGTTGGTTTTGAAGCCAAGTACCGCAAAACGGAAAGCGTTGCTGAGAATTCCTTTCAGCCGCAGATTGACGGTGACAATCTGAAGATATACATAACAATTCATAAAGGAGAAAAGAATTGAAGCCGCCAGGCAGAGCCCCAGCAGTGCGTAGTAGAAGATTCCGTTGCTCAACATTCCCAGATAGGAAATCAGGGCAAAAACCAGCAATGTAAATACAATGGAAAAAATAACGCCATAAGCAAAAGACTGCTTAAAGTTGCTTTTCACCGCGTCCCAAAAGTCCGAAAACATAAATACCGGGCGCTCCAAAGCCAAATTGCGCACTACATATGTAAGTCCAGCCATAGGCGGGCCTACAAAGAAGAGGGGAAGCGTCATAAAGAGCAGAATGCTCTGAGAGGGGATGAAGAAGATCATCAGAAAGATGGCCGGCAGGCAGAAGAGCAAAAACAAGAGGTTTGCGCTGCACAGCTTGGATAATTTGCGAAAATACAGATCAAAAAATTGAAAAAAACGTTTCTTTTTGGGTGCGTCCTTGGAGACCCCGGGGCCTTCCCGCGTGTAGTCGAACAATCCAAAAAAACCTGCCATTGCTATAATCCTTCCTTTTCGGTGTGAAACGACGGTTTCACGTATGGTTTGAGACGGCTTTACCGGGAAGAGAGAAAAACATCCAGTACAGCTGTCGCGACGGCCAGCGCCGCTGGCAATAGATACCTTTTTGGGTATCCATGAGGGTGGGGATTCTGCTGAACTTTCCAGACTGCATCGGCTGCCGACAGTAAGGTAAGAGCCTGCAAAAAGAGGGTAGAGACGAGTACCATGAGGGTATGTACTGGCACGACGGCGCCGGTTTGACGGTAGATTCCTACCGCTGCAAATCCGCATCCCAATCCCTGCAGCCAACAGATCAGCGCAACCAAATAACGTCCGGCAGGGAAGCATCCCAGCCCAAACAGCAGTATCAGCGGCCAACAAACGGAAAATAGGGCGGCAAAAAAGATGCGCCCAGTGCTCCATTGGTTTCGACTGACCAGATAGCACTCCAAAATCCGATCCAACTGTAGCTGCGCTTGCTGGGAAGCCCAGAACAGTACAGAAACGCCAATCAAGAATCCTACGATATATGATAACCCAAAAAACGAATTTGCCAATTACTTTTCACAGTTTTTTTCGGTTTCTCCGTCATGAAATGGTTGTTTTTGGATTTTGCACACATGAGGGCGCCGTCCTTTTTTTCGATACCGCCGCCGGGAAAAGCGGGCGGCGGAGGAGCTTTTCGCCTCTTAGGGGTGAAGGAGAGGAAAAGTCCTTATCTATCTTTATGCGGCCTGTCCGCAAAACAGAACAGGCAGTCGTAGGACATTGGACTGCAAAAAAATCGGCGCCTTTGGAGCAGCCGCTCAAAAGGCGACGTAAACGATTGGCTCAGGTATATGAAGGTTAGCGATTATCCCAGATAGATGCTCATAGCTTCCTTGACCTCTTTGACCGTCTCATTGCCGATGGCGTTGGCTTTGGCGCTGCCGGCATGAATCAGCTCCTTGACTTCATCCTTGTGGGCGACATAGTAGGCCCGTCTCTCCCGGAAAGGATCCAGCAGGGCGTTGAGGGCGGCGGAGAGTTTCTTTTTGCAGGCCACGCATCCGATGGAACCTTCGCGGCACATCTCACAGATGTTGCCGTACTCCTCCCCGTTAAAGATTTCGTGGTATTTGCTCACGACGCATACGTCGGGGTTACCCGGGTCTTTTGCGGTGATCCGGTTTTTATCGGTGAGGGCGGAGCGCACCTTCTGGTTGACGGTATCGGCGTCGTCGGAAAGATAGATGGCGTTGCCCAGGCTTTTGCCCATCTTGGCGTTTCCGTCCAGCCCCATCAGCCGGGAATGGCTGCTCAGCATTGCCTGAGGTTCCACCAGCACGTCGCAGTGATAAAGATCGTTAAAGCGGCGGACAATCTTTCTGGCTACCTCCATGTGAGGCAGCTGATCCTCCCCAACCGGTACCAGGTTAGCTTTGCAGAAAGTGATGTCCGCCGTCTGGCTTACCGGGTAGCCGAGGAAACCATAGGTCAGATCATCATAGCCATACTGTTTTGCTTCGGTTTTGATGGTGGGGTTGTGACGCAGGGTGTTGACCGAAACCAGCATCGAGTAGAAGATGGTCAGCTCCGCAATGGAGGTGATCTGGGACTGCTGGACCAGCGTAATCTTTTCCGGATCCAACCCTACTGACAGATTGTCGATGGCAACGTTATAGATGCTCTCGTTGATTAAGGACGGATTTTCAAAATGGGTGGTCAGAGCCTGAATGTCTGCCAGCAAAATAAAGGTATCATACTGATCCTGCAACGCTACCCGGTTTTGCAGACTGCCGACATAATGTCCCAGATGCAGTTTTCCGGTGGTACGGTCGCCGGTGAGAATGCGTTGTTTCATTTCCATATCCTTTCAAGCCTTCCTGTCTGTGTTTTTTGCCGATGGACCTTGTCCGATTTACCGGAGGGCAAAAAAGCGCTTCCGTCCCCATCGGGACAGAAGCGCTGACATTGACCTCTGTTTGCCACCCACAACGGATTGGTATTCCATCTTATGCTCTTCATAACGGTAGAGATTCCGTCGGCTCCTACTGAGTGTCTCTGACACGGTTCAGGCCGCCCTTGTAAGCCCATTGGGCGCCGGCATTGACGTCGTGCTTCCACCTTCCACGGCTCTCTGGATTCTCTGCGCGGGCGCTTACTTTTCTTACGCAACGGTTTTCTTTTTTATAGTTATTATAGGACTCAGCCTTTGGGTTGTCAACGCCGGAAGATAAAATTCCGATGATTTTAAATGGCGGTTTACACGGTGCGTCGGGAGATGGTATAATGAAACCGGACCTGAGGTCCTGCTTGCCGCCCCAATGGCTTGGAGCTGCGGTACGTACTGTTACGATAAAAAATATTAAGGATGATTGCCATATGATACCGGAAAAATTGGAAAATATCCTGATGCAGGTGCAAAAACCTGCCCGCTATATCGGCGGAGAGCTTAACAGCGTGGTCAAGGATCCCAAAAAAGTAAGTTTTCGTTTTGCCTTTTGTTTCCCCGATGTCTATGAGGTGGGAATGTCCCATCTGGGTATGAAGATCCTTTACGCCCTGAAAAACGCGCGGGAGGATATCTGGTGTGAGCGGGTGTTTGCCCCGGAAGCCGATATGGAACAAAAGATGCGGGAAAATCATATTCTGCTCTATGGTCTGGAGAGTTTTGACCCCATCAAGGATTTCGATATGATCGGCTTTACCCTGCAATATGAGCTGAGTTTTACCGCCATCCTCAATATGCTGGATTTGGCCGGTGTGCCGGTGAAAGCGGCGGATCGCCATGAACTTTCCCCACTGGTGGTTGCCGGCGGTCCCTGCGCCTGTAACCCGGAACCGTTGGTGGATTTTTTTGACCTGTTTATCCTGGGAGAAGGGGAGGAGGTCAATCTGGAACTGATTGACCTGTATCAGCAGGCCAAGAAGCAGGGACTCTCCAAAGAAGAATTTTTGGTGCAGGCCAGCCAGATAGAAGGCATCTACGTTCCGTCCCTGTACGACGTGCAGTATCATGAGGACGGTACCATCCGGTCGGTCACCCCTCTCAAGGGCGCCCCTGCCAAGGTGAAGAAGCGTATCATCCGGGATCTGGATAAAGTATATTATCCCCCCTATTTTGTGGTGCCGTATACCGACATTGTCCATGACCGGGCGATGGTGGAGGTGATGCGGGGCTGTATCCGTGGCTGCCGATTCTGCCAGGCTGGATTTATCTATCGGCCGCTGCGGGAGAAAGAGGTGGATACCCTGTGCCGCAACGGGCGGGACCTGTGCGATTCCACTGGATACGATGAGATTTCCCTTTCCTCCCTCTCCACCAGCGACCATTCCAAGGTGGATGCGCTGCTCACCGATATGGTGCACTGGACCGATGAGCGCAAGATTAACCTTTCGCTGCCCTCCCTGCGGGTGGACAACTTTTCTCAGGAGTTGTTGGAGACCATCTCCAAGGTGCGTAAGAGTGGTTTGACCTTTGCCCCGGAAGCCGGAACCCAGCGGATGCGGGATGTGATCAACAAAAATGTCAACGAACAGGAGATCTTTGATACCTGCCGTACCGCTTTTGAAGGCGGGTTTGCTGCGGTGAAGCTGTACTTTATGATGGGCCTGCCCACCGAGACGCTGGAAGATGTGGAAGGGATCGTGGATCTTGCCCAGCGGATTGTGGATTTCTATTACAGCCTGCCTACCCGCAAAAAAGGGGTGGGTGTGACCGTGACGGTGAGCTGTGCCTGTTTTGTTCCCAAGCCTTTCACCCCCTTCCAGTTTGAACCTCAGGATACCTGGGAGATGCTGCGGGAGAAACAGAAGCATATGCTCTCCTGTCTGCGCTCCAAAAAGATCCGTCTCAACTGGCATGACGCCGACACCAGCTTTCTGGAGGCGGTGCTGGCCAGGGGAGATCGCCGTCTGAGCCCGGTGATCTATCGCGCTTGGCGCAAAGGCTGTAATCTGGACAGCTGGGATACCCATTTCCATATGGATTGGTGGTTGGAAGCGATGAAGGAATGCGGGGTGGATCCGGCATTCTACGCCAACCGCCGCCGCAGTTTCGACGAGATTCTGCCCTGGGATCATCTGGATTTTGGTGTGTCCAAGGAATTTTTGGTTCGGGAAAACAAAAAAGCACATGAAAATCGCACCACGCCCAACTGCCGTCAACAGTGCAGCGGTTGCGGCGCCAATCAGCTGGTAGGGGGTCGCTGCTTTGAGTGAGATCAAAAACATCAATCAGATGCCCAACATCCGGGTATTCTACCAAAAAACCGGAAGGGCAAAATTTATCTCCCATCTGGATATCAACCGCTGTATGCAGCGGGCGCTGCGCCGGGCAGAGATTCCGGTGTGGTATACCGAAGGGTTCAATCCTCACCCCTATATCACCTTTGCCCTGCCGCTTTCTCTTGGATACGAGAGCCTTTGCGAGACGATGGATCTGCGCATTACCCGTCTGATGTCCTGTGAGGAGCTGATGGAGCGGCTCAATCGCTCCCTTCCCGAAGGGATTGTGGTGACGGCGGTGGCATTGCAGCAGCATAAGCCGGAGGCAATCCGCCGTGCCAGGTATCATATTTTGCTGCGCTACGAGCAGGCAAAGCCTGAGGAAGTCGTCCAAAGGTTGGAAGATTTTATGAGGCAGTCCTCCATCCTGGTAACCAAACATACCAAAAAGGGACCGAAAGAGGTGGATATCCGTCCCGACGTGTCGCTTATAGGTTATGAGCAAGACCAGCAAACGGTTCAGTTGGAGCTGGAGACGGCGGCTGGAATTGTCAACAATGTCAATCCCACCCTGTTTTTGGATGCATTTGCCGCGTTTTCCGGGCTGACGCCGTCGCTGGTGCGGGTGACGCGCACCCAGGTGCTGATGGAAAACGGAGAGCCTTTCTGCTGATAGACTTGATATCTTTCTCTAAAAGGGGAAAGGGGGTGTTGCTCAATTTTCGTGATATGCTCCCTTCTAGGTAGA